>JBDKHE010000491.1:0-12161 GCA_039797805.1 Verrucomicrobiota bacterium | reverse complement strand
CGAAGGCGAATACGCCGACCAGCGGCGTCATTCCCTTCTCGTGGCGCTGCGCAAAAAAGAGCGAAAGATCGAGAGCCTCGCGGGCGGCTTTGCTCGGCCGTTCTTTGTCACCTACCTCGTGCGAGTGTGGGATCCGACGCAGGACGGGTTGCGCGACAAGGTCGCGGCGGTCAAGGCGGCGATCAACGCGATGGACGGCGCACAGTATTGCGAATGCGCGCTGCCGACCACCGCCAAAAAACTCTTCTTCAGTTCCTGGCCCGGCTGGACGCAGTCGAGTTACCGGCACCGCGAACTTTACGCCGAGGACACCTACCTGTCCGATTTGCTGCCTTTCTCGGCGACCTTCACCGGGCATCTCGCCACGGCCGAGGCCCTCTATGACGGCAGCCAGGGAAATCTGGTCGGCGTGAACACCTTCGTCGGCGGCTCGCCCCAGCACGCGGTGCTGCTCGGCATGACCGGGGCAGGCAAGTCGGAGGCCTTGCGCGATCTCTTTCTCCAGACGGCCGGCAGCTACGCCTATACGGTCATCGTCGAGGAAGGGCTGTCGCACAAACAATTCACGGAGGAATTGGGCGAGACCCCCATCATCATCCATCCGGATGCACCGCTGACCCTCAACTACCTCGATACCCGCGGCCTGCCTCTCACCCAGCTGCAACTGGCCAGTGCGGTGGCCTTGCTCTCACGCATGATCGGTGAGCCCGACGATGCCGAAAAACTCGCGCTGCGCCAGGCCCAGCTCGCGCAATACCTGCACCAGCTTTACCAGGATACTTTTGCCGACTGGGTGCGGCGGTTCCCCGAGCGCGCCCGCGAGGCTGAACGCTTCGCGTGCGCCGTCCATCGCTGGCGGGAAAAAATGCCAGCAGGCGCGACGCCGCTGGAGGCTTTCGCCGAACTGCGCGACCGACGCGCGACGGGCGAGGCCGCGGAATTCATCGCCGGGCTGGCGGAGGAGGACATCACCCGCTTCGTCCGCGACCCGGCCACGGCGCGGCTGGTGAGCCAGACAGCGTGCGCGTTCTATGCGCCCGAGGACTATCCCACGCACAGTGCGCTCGTCGAACTGCTGGCCTACGGCCGGTTCCCGGAACATCCCAAGGACGAGCTGGACCGGCTCGCCACCCTGCTGCGGGCGTGGACCGCCGGCGGGCAATACGGCCGGCTGTTCGACGGCACCACCAATGTGTCGCTCGAGCGGAAAGTCGCGCACTTCGAGCTGGGGCTGATTCCCGAGCACGCCACCGCGCTCAAGGCGGCGGCCGGGTTGCTGGTTTCGGGTTTCACCCGGCAGCATATCCTGACCCTCCCGCGCGTTCAGAAGAAACGGATCCTTTTCGAGGAAGTCGCCCGGCTGCACGACGTGCCCGGCGGGGACCAGTTGATCGCCGAGGGTTACGCGCAGCTCCGCAAGTTCAACTGCTGGGTGGTCTCGGTCGTCCAGCAATACGCGATGTTCAAGACCTCGCGCATCCGCCCGGCCGTGATCGGCAACGCCAAGCAGTTCTTTCTCATGCGGCAGCATGACCGCGCCGACTTGGCCGACGTTGCCCGCGATCTCGCCCTGCCCGAAAGCGCCCTCGACGCCATCCAGAGCTACCCCCTGCCGGAGCAACTTCCCGCCGGCGGGAAGTTCTCGTCGCTCTGCTATCACGCTCCCACCACCCAACCGCCGCTCTGCGGCACGCTCCGCCACATCCAGGAGACTCCCCATGCGAATGCTTCTGCCGCTTAGCCTGCTGTTGATCACTGGTTGCACCACCCCGCCGCCGCCGAAACCGGACGAGCTGCGTGCGAATGCCGCCGTCAAGGAACGCTACTGGCGCATGCAGGCGGCCCAGCAGATCGGGCCGCGCCGGAGCGTGGCCATCCGGCTGCCCGAGCGCATCGAAGACGGTGCTCGCCGCGTGTCCACCATCATCCAGCTCGATTACCCATGAAAACATTCTTTGTCTTTCTTTTCTTCAGCAGCAGTGCGCTCGCCCAGTGGGTGGTGAACGACCCCATCAACACCGCGGTCAACACGGCCATCCAGGGCAACCAGGTCGTCCAACACGCCGAAATCCTCCGCCAATGGGCGCAGCAGATCGACCGATTCAACGAGCAGATCCGCCACCTGCGCGACCAGCTGGCCGAGGTTCGGCACATGCGCGAAGTGCTGGGTGATCCGTCGGCCGCCGGTGCCGGAATCGTCCTGCGCGAGCTGGGTGCCGATGAACTGGGCCGCGCCTACGGCGAGACCACTACCGCGCTCCGCCGGTTGGTGGATTCCGCGGAGTCGTTGCGAAATACGATGGATGACATTTTCACCCCACTGGATGACCGAACTGCGCTCGGTCGGCCGTTTGCCCGACAAACCGAACCTTACCGGCGATTCGCCGCGGTGGAACAGGTGGCGGCCAATTTCGAGCGCGTGCAGGCGCAAGCGGAAGCACGCCGGATCGCCCTGCAACGCGACTTGGCCGAGACGATGCAACGACTGCAAACGGCCGAAACCCAAGCCGAGGTGGACAAACTCCAGGCCAAGATCAGTGCGCTCAACGGACAGCTGGCGGCCGTTGACGCCCAGCAGCGCTCGGCCGCGGCCCAATTGCAGGCCCAGCAGATTCTGAATGAAAACCAGGCGGCCAAGGAGCGGCAGAATTTGCTCGAAAAGCAAATCGCCGAGGAGCGCGACACGCTGGCTTCCTTCGGGGCGTGGCAGTCCGGGCTGAAACTCACCCCGACGTCCTATCAGCGGCCATGAGGAAGATGATCCCATTCGCCATTATTTTCCTGCTCGGGGTCGCCGTTTCCAGCTGGATCCTCCGCCGGGAAATCCGGCGGGCACCCTTGGAGCCAGCCGAGCCCAGGACGGAACTCAGGGCGGTTGACCAGTGGCAACGTTCCATCCGCCTGGCATCGCCAACCGGCTATGCTCCGGCGACGGAGCGCGAACGCGCTCTGCTGGAAAAACTCCGGCGGGAAGAAGAGCGGCAACGGCCGCAGGAGGGGCGGAACTGATGGACAGCTTCATGCCAGGTTTTAAGGAAAACATCATCGCGATCACCGGCGAGCTGCGGGTGGTGGTGTTCTTCGTGTGCGTGGCCGGTCTCATGGTGCAGGTAAGCAAGGCGCGCCACGAGAGTGAAGGCCTGATGGAGCCGGTGGTCCGTGCCATCGTGGTCGTGGCACTGGTCGCCACCCTGCCCCAGTGGTTTGAACTGACCGAACGGCTGTTTCTTGGCATCGCCGACATGGTGAACCGCGGCTACGCCGAGCACCCGATGCAGGCCGCCAGCCTGGTCCGCGACACGGTGAAGGACAGCGACAGCGCCTTCAGCCTGATGCGGATTCATGAGTCGTTCTACAAGGCGTTCCTGTGGGCGGCGGCCAAGCTGATCGTCCTCATCGGCAGTGTCCTGCAACTGCCGTTCCTGCTGATGCAGCATATCCTGAAGCTCCTGTGCTACCTGTTTCTCCCGGTGGCGCTGTCCCTCTTCATGGTGCCGTCGCTGGCCTCGCTGGCGGTGCGCTATGTGCAGCAGACCCTCGCGGTGCTGGCCTGGCCCATCGGGTTCGCGGTGACCGAACTGGTGACGTTCAACCTCGTGGTCGGTTACCAGACCAACCTCGCCATCGCGGACGGCCTGACGCCGGGCCAGATCGACGCGTCCTCGCTCGCGAGCATCCTCGGCGGAATCCTCGGGGTGTTGTGGCTCGTGATCGGCACACTGGCGACCCCGGTTTTGATGCAGATGCTTTTCTGTTCCGGAGCCCCGGTCTCCGGTGGCGGGCAGTCCGCCCTGCAACAGCTCTACACGATGCAACAGGTCGCCTGGATGGTGAAGTCGGTCAAAACCGGCGGCGCGGCGGCGGCCGTCATGGTGGCCCAGAAGAGTGCCAGCGCTGCCGGTGGCTCTTCCGGCGGCCCAGGCGGCGCCCGCGGAACAACGCAGCTTCCGCCGCCAGCCGCAGCTCCCGCGCAACGCGGGGCGGCACCCGCGGCGGCCGACCCGGGCGGCGACAATCAGGCCAAGGCAGTCCGCTCCCAGGCACAGCTACCCACCCCCCGGACCACGATCTGACCATGAGCGACTCCCTGCGCACCACCCCTGCACCGCACGTTCGGCCGGACCCGGCCCAACGGCCGAAGCCGCCTTTCCATCCGCTGCAACTGTTCACGGACCATGCCGTCGCCGCGCGGCTGTGGTTTCTCGTCGCGGTCGCGGCGGTGGGCTGCGTCATCCTGCAGCCTTACCTCATCATCGGGGCGTATCGCACCCGCGAGCGCGTCGTCATTCTCGACGGCAGCGGCACGTATCACCTGAGTCCGCTCCTCGGATTTGAGGAGGCAGGCAAGCTGCACGAAAACCAGGCGCTGCTCGCCTGTCTCGCCCTCTTCCAGCGAGGACCGGCGGGTTTCGACTATCCGGAGCTGCTGGAAAAACTCTTCCTGCCGGAGGCGCTCAAGCAGGCGCGGGCCGAGGCCGCCGGGGTGGCGGAGGAGTTCACGCAGAAGGCGCTACACCAAAAGGTCGAGGTCCTGAAAGTCACGGTGCTCGAAACCCGCGAGAACGTCGTCCTCGTGCAGGCCGAGGGCCAGTTGATCCGCACCGGACTCTTCCAAGGCCAGCTTTTTACCGAATCCCCCGCGTTCAAGGTGCGCTTCACCCTGACGCGGAATCCCAACCTGGCCGCCAACGGCCGCTACCCCCTTGCCGTATGGAAATACGACGTCTCCCAGTAATCCTCCTGCTGGCGGCAGCAACCGGCGTCCTTCCGGCCGCCGTCATCAAGAACTATCCGCTCGACGAGCGGACGATCTATACGATTGGCGTCGGCGTTGACACCCCCACCACCTGCCTGTTTCCCGGTCCGCTCACCGCGGTGGAAGCCGCCAATCTGTCCGCCAAGCCGGAAGACCGGCCGCCGGTGCTGCTCTCGCACCAACCGGGCACTTCATTTTTCTCGGTGCGCGCCCTCGCGGCCGAGGCGCACGCCGCCGCCAACGTAGTTTATCGTGGACGCGTATTTGTGCTCAACTTTGTGGCGGTGGCGACCCCGGACCGTTCGGTCTCGTTCGCGGAGGAGCCGCTGACGGCCGGAACCGGGGCGCGGCGCACGACGCCGGAGATGCTCACGGCGCTCATGACGCGCACCAAAGCGTTTCCGCTCCTGCAGGCGCAGCATCCCGCCCTGGCCCAGGCGATCGACCGCGCCACTCCCGGCACAGTGACCAACTACCGCGGATTCACGGTGACGGTGGAGGAAGTCTGCCGGTTCGATGCCGAGGATACCCTGGTCCTGCGGCTGCGCTTCAAGAATACCACGGATACCCTGGTGCGCTATGACGCCGGTCAGCTGGCCGTGCGGACGGGCCAGACGATCTATCCGGCCGCACTCACGGAAGCCTCTGGCGTGATTCCACCACAGGCCTCGACCGTGGCGTTTATCGCCATCACCGGCACGCCGGAGGGCGGCCGGGCCAACCTCTCGGTGGAGAACCTGTTTTCGATCCTCGTGCCGCGCGCCGCATGAAATTCAACCCGCAATTCTTCACGACGTCCACCGGGCACCTGGTGTTGATCGCTGCGGTCATCGCCGTCGGCGGCGGCGCAATTGCGCTCCAGCGGTTCCGGCAGCAGCCTCCCCCGTTGCCCAAACCGGCCGCCATTGCGCCACCGGCCGGACCGAAGACTTTTACCCGCGAAGGCACCCGGTTCAAACTCCCGGACCTGGCCCCAAGACCGGCTGAAACCGTCCCGGTCAATTCACCCACCCGGCCGGGGACGACGGTGGCCGCGACCACCGCACCGAAGGCACCGCCGATCTTGCCGCTTTCGTTGATGCCGGTGAAGCACGAGGAGACGTCGCCAAAACCGGCATCGCTCGTTGCGCCCTACGGGCGGCTGATCCCTTGCGAGACGGTGGTGACGATTGAATCCAACCGGCTCGAAACTCCCGTCATCGGACTGGTCACCGAGGACGTCTGGGCTGGCGGCCAGATCGTGGTGCCCGCGGGAGCAGAAGTCCATGGACGAGCGTCGCTGGACCGCGCGCGTGAACGGCTCGCGGTCGCCGGTCAGTGGATCATCGTCTGCCGCACGGCCGACAACCGGAACGGGGAAGAATTGCCCGTGCAGGGGCTGGCGCTCGACCGGGAACGCGATCCCGTGACGGGAACGTGGGGACTCCATGACGGCTCGGCCGGACTGCGCGGCGAGATCCTCCGCACGGACGATGACCGGGAGCTGAAGCTATTCGCCGCGACCTTCGTCGCCACCGCCACGGCCGCCCTCCAAAGCAACCGCACCAGCGCGGGCGTCCTGGGCGAGGTGATCGCCCCGGCGGCCACGGTGCGGAATGCGACACTCGCCGGCACCGGGGCCATTCTTCGCGAATACGCCGACCGGCTCAGGGAGGCCATCGCCCGCGACGGTTTCTACGTCCGCGTGCCGGCGGGCAAACCCTTCTACCTCTACATCACTCAATCGCTCAACGCGGATCAGGCCCGCCGTGGAGAGCAAACTCCGTCCCCGCATGAAAACTAGCCTGATTCTCCTGAGTCTCCTGCTTTGCGCCGGCTGCCAGTCGGCTTCGCGTCCGACGACGCCGGAACCCGTGACGCTGAAAGCCACGCCGGTGGCATCTCTGCCCGCCGTCGCACCAGCCACGGCCGCGCTCGAACACAAGCTGACCCGGCAATCGCGGCTCATGGCCGCGTTGATCGAACAAAACGACGTGCTGGGTGAAAAACTGCGCCGGGCGGAAAAAGCGCCGGTTCCCGCCGCAGTCACGCCGCCACCCGCCGACCCGACATCGGGTGCGCCGCTGCCGCCCGTTCCGACTCCGGTTGCAACACCCGGTTTGGTTGCGCCACCGGTGGAGCCGACACCGGAACTTCCGCTGCATACTCCGAACGCCGACGGCCTGATCGACCTGTCCGTCCCTGCCGGCGCGCCCGGCGCGTCCGTCAACCCGTTCGCCTTGCGGGCCGTCGCCGCCGAGCCCCGGCGGGAAATCACCCTGCTCGTGCAGGGCCTTGCGGCCGGCCCGAACGCTTGTGCGCTGATCAACGAGCGGATGTGCGCGCCCGGCGACACCGTCGAGTCCCTGCGGGTGGACCGCATCGAGCCGGACGCCGTGATTCTGCGCACCGAAGCCTTTCGCTTGCGGATTCCGCCGACAGACAAACCCGTGCGGGTGCGGCTGCCCCTGTAACATGCCCGCTTACGCCGTCAGCATCATCGACCGGTCGGGCATCCGCCGGTCCCTCCAGGAGGCCGCGCCCGATGAGGCGCAGTTGCGCCAGAAACTGCGCGCCCGGGAACTGTGGCCGGTCCAAATCCAGCCGGTTGCACCCGAACGAAAGCTCGCGCGGTTGAAACTGCCGTCCGGTGACTTCGTGCCGCTGCTGCACCAGCTGGAAATGCAACTCCGCGCCGGTGTCACCGCCGACGTGGCGCTCCTGCAGTTGGCGGAGGATGCACCGGTGGGAGTAATGCGCACCATGTTGACGCACATTCACGAGCAGGTGGCGCAGGGCCGGCCGATTCATGAGGCGTGCCGCTTTTTCGAAAGGCAGTTTCCACCGCATCTGGCGGCGGTCATTGCGGCCGGCGAGGCCTCGGCCCAATTGCCAGAATCGCTCAATGCGCTGGCCGAGCACCTGACGAACGCCGACGAAATCCGCCGGACCGCGAAACGCGCGCTCATCTATCCCCTGATTGTGCTCGTCGCCGTGGCGGGACTCATCGTGTTTCTGCTCGGCGGCGTCGTGCCGAAGTTTGCGGAAATCTTCCTCTCGCTCCGCCTGACCCTGCCCGCACTCACGGTCGCCATGATCCGCACGAGCGAACTGGTCCGGACCGGCTGGCCGGTGCTTGTGGCGCTGGCTGTGGCCTTGCCGCTCGCCGCTATGTTCGCGGCGCGCACCCCGAAGCTGCGCTACCTGCGCGACGCGGCCCTCCTCCGCGTGCCGGTGCTGGGCGAAACCATCCGCTGCCTGGCGACCGCGCGGTTCGCTTCACACTGCCGGCTCCTCCACGGCGCAGGCGTGCCCTTGCTCGATGCCCTCGCTACGGGGGCGGAACTCATGAATCACGCGGTGCTCGCCCGGAACCTTCTCGTTGCACGCGAGGGCGTCGCGATCGGCAAACCCCTCTACGCTTCGCTGCCGAAGCATCACGCCTTCCCGGGTTTTATTATCCCGGCCCTCAAATCCGGCGAAACCACCGGGCAACTGGGCACCGCTCTCCAGCATATCGAAGTCTACGCCGCACGCCGGGCGCGCGAGCGGCTCGCCACCGCGCTGGCGCTCCTGGAGCCCATGCTTCTCGCCGGACTCACGGCCATCGTCGGGCTCATGGCTCTCTCGTTCTTCCTCCCGCTCTTCTCGCTCCTCGGCGGGATCAACACCCGCTGACCATGGTTTTCTACTCTTACCTCGCCAGGAATTCCGCGCTGCGGACCCACGGGCTTCGCGCCCTGCGGGCCTTCTCTCTCCTTGAAATCGTTCTGGTCCTGTTTGTCCTCAGCCTTCTCGTCGCCGCGATCGCACCGTCGCTCCGCGAAGTGATCGAGCGGGGCCGGCGCGATGCAGAGGCTAAATCGCTCGATGAACTCGCGGTCACCATCGCCACCACCTTTGATGCGACAGATCTGACCAACGACAATGTCGCGGCGCTGCCGGGCACCATCGGCGCCGGCGACACCGCCACCCGATTTTCCACCTCGACCAGCGCCACGTCGGCCACCACCGCCGTCGCAGACTGGTTCGCCAAATTGGCGCGAGCACGCGGACTCACCCCCCAGATTGGCGTGGCCCCGACGACGGCCGCGCAACCCGCGCTGGCCCAGCTCGCCTACAATCCGACCGGCAATCCGCGGCTCCTGTTTGCCGGGCCGAGTGAATCCGGACGACAACGGTTTTTGCTCGTCAGCCTGACGGCCCGCTCGGACCAACTTGCATTGCCGCCCTTCGAGGCC
Organism: Verrucomicrobiota bacterium; assembly: GCA_039797805.1. Taxonomy (GTDB): domain Bacteria; phylum Verrucomicrobiota; class Verrucomicrobiia; order Opitutales; family Opitutaceae; genus Lacunisphaera. Next base: position 3,185 of record JBDKHE010000491.1, on the reverse strand, counting down.
ACGGCCGCATGGTTCGATGCGCTGTGGAACAGCGACTGGGAGAGCCGGACGGCGCAACCGCCGGCCTATTGGACCGGGAAGCTCACCCCCGCGCAACTCGCGGCGTGGACACAGGGCGGCAGCGGATTGACGCAGGTTTACCGGCTCTGCGTCCGGCGGATCGTGCTGCCGAAGTTCACCGTCACGGTGAACAACAACCACGCGACCGATTCGGCTTACGTCTCGTTCAACAACACCTCGCCCGCCTTCACCGCCCCGGCGAATTCCGGGGCGAACGTCACGCCGGAGATCCTCGGCGGCCGCCTCGTCACCATCAACCGCGGCACCAGCCTGCCGGGCGTCGAGGCGCTCCGGTTCCGGCTCCGCGAAAACGCCACCATCACCGTACAATGAAAACCCTCTCCTCCCTGTGTTTTGCCTTGCTGCTGGGCGCTCCACTGGCCGCCCAGACTCCCACCAACGTGCCGCTCGGCACAGTCCGCACCGTGGGTTCATCCCACAGCACCACCCCCGACGGCATCCAGTCGTGGAACTCGACCTCCCTGCTCAGCCCCAGCGGGCAATGGTATGCCGAGGACAGTTACTTCGGCTCGGATTATCCCGACGGGTTTTCCAGCGTTGATGTCGTGCTCAACGAACCCGGTATCTGGCAGGTGTGGCATGGCTACGGTTACGGTGCACCGCAGTCCAGCAGCACCTGGTCCCAGTTGGACGAATACCTGCAGGTTGGGCCTGCGGCCAACCAGGCCCCGAGCATCGCGTGGACCTCAACCCCGGGAACCGCGGCCCAGGCCCAGCCGTATACTATTTCCGCCCACGGCCATGACGATGACGGCAACCTGAGTCAGGTGAACATCTGGAAGAACGAGCAGCCCTTTGCCTTTGCCGGAGGCGGCAACGGCACCGACGGAGACTCGGGCAATACCACCAGTGACAACGGGCCGCAAACGATCACTTTCACCGCGCAGGCGGTCGATGCCGACGGCGTGCTGTCCCCGGTCGTCACCCACGTCATCACCATCGCCGCGCCCGCCAACACGCCGCCGGTCGTGACACTGGTCGCGCCCGCCGCGCAGACCGTCACCGCCGGGACCACGCTCACCATCACGAGCCACGCGACCGACCCGGACGGCAACATCACCAGCCACAACCTCGACATCCAACGGCCGGCCGGCGACTGGAATTTCCAGGGCGGATTTGCGACCGGTGAACCCTATCAGGGCGGCCCCGTGGGCATCGGGGCGGATTCGACGCGCTCAGCCAGCTTCACATTCACCGATGTCGGCACCTACCAGGTGCGCAGCGCCGCCAACGACGGCAGCGGCTGGGTGCAGTCAGCCACGGTGACCATTACAGTCGTCGCTCCTCCGCCGGTGCAGTTTTCCTTGGTCACGACCACGGGCTCCGGCGGCACGGTTTCGCCCGGCGGCACCTATAACGCCGGAACGGTTGTGAGTGTCACTGCAACTCCGGACGGCACGCACGACTTTGCCGGCTGGAGCGGCGACGCCGCGGGCAGCGGTAATCCGGTCAGCCTGGTCATTGACGGCAACAAAGCCGTGCAGGCCAATTTCTCGCCGAAGATCTTGTATTCGTTTGTGACAAGCGCCAGCGCTGGCGGCGCGGTATCAGCCGGCGGCACCTTCAATGCAGGCACGGTGGTGACCGCCACCGCGACACCAGACGCAACCCACGATTTCGCCGGATGGAGTGGCGACGCCGCGGGCAGCGGCAATCCGGTCAGTCTCACTCTCGACCGCAACAAGGCGGTGCAGGCCAGTTTCTCGCTCAAGATGTTCACGCTCATCACGAGCGCGACGACGGGAGGCAACGTCACACCCGGCGGCAGCTATCCTTACGGCACCAGCGTGACCGTGTCGGCCACACCGGACTCAACGCATAGTTTTATCGGCTGGGCCGGCGACGCCAGCAGCACGGCCTCAAGCATCCTGCTTACCCTCACGAGCCCGTTCAACGTGCAGGCCGTCTTCACCGACAAAACCGGCCAGACGATCGCGTTCCCATCCCCCGGCAACCAGCCGGTCGGAACACCCGCGTTCACTCTGACCGGCAGCGCCTCGTCGGGACTGCCTATCAGCTACACGGTCCTGAGCGGCCCCGCCGTGGTTAGTGGCGATCAACTCACCATCACCGGGCCGGGCTCGGTAACAGTGCAGGCGAGCCAACCCGGCGATGCGACCTATCTGCCGGCGCCGAGCGTGACCCAGACCTTCAACGCCGTGGCAACTGCTTTACTCAAATACCGGCCCGCCGGCCGCACCCTGCTCCAAGCCGACGCCACCACCGGCATCGCACCCTTCGTGCTCGAAAAACCCTGACCCTTCCTCCCATGAGAATTTCCCTCTGCCTGCTCCTCACCACCGCGGCCTTCGCCGCCGAATCACCGCTCGATCGCCCGGTGCCCGCGCTGCGATTCGACAATGCCCCGCTGCCCGCCGCCTTGCGCGTGCTGGGCCGCGCTAGTCAAACCACGATCCTGGCGGAGCCCGACCTCGCGGGCAAAATCACCATCGAGTTGCCCGCCGGACCCTTGCGCGGAACGCTCGCGAGCCTCACCGGGCCGCTCGGCCTCTATTTTGAGGAGAGAGACGGCACTCTCATGGTGCGGCGGCTCAAGACGGTCCTCTATCCGATCGACTATCCCCAGCTCACCCGCAGCGGCTCCGGCAGCGCCTCAATCACGCTGGGCGGGGCCAACAACGGCAACGCGGGCCCGGGATTCGCGGGCGCCATCACCACCCAGCAAGCTCACGCGCTCGGCGCCAACGGGCTCGCGACGGATGCGACCCAGATTTCCATTTCGCAGGAGAACCAGAACACATTTTGGACCTCCCTGGAGGCGGAACTGCGCGCGATGCTGAAGGACGGAGACAGTCTCGTCTTGAATCGTTTCAGCGGTGTGGCCCAGGTGACGGCGCCCCTCTCCCGGCATGAAGTCGTCCGGGCCTTCCTTGAGCTGGTCAACCACCGCATCAGCCAGCAGGTCGAAATCGAGGCCCGGTTGGTCGAGGTGACGCTGCATGATGAACAGAAGCTGGGCGTCGATTGGGATCTGGCCGCCGTCTCCCTGGGAGGCGGCGGCACCCTCACCGCCGGTGCGCCGGTCGATCTCGCCGGCGTGGGCGGAACCCTGCTGGCCGCGAACACCTTCTCGGCGAATCTCG
>JBDKHE010000490.1:0-4980 GCA_039797805.1 Verrucomicrobiota bacterium | reverse complement strand
ATTGAACAGTTCGACCTCGTCACAGTTGGAGTAAACGATGATGCCGCTCTTCTTGCCCGGGCCGTTCCAGCGGTCGGGCCAGGTGTGGGAAACGATGTAGACCATCGGGTCTTTCGCCCCGGAAACGTAATTGGCCCGATAGAGGTAAAACGCATCCGTCGGCTCACCCCAGAGCGTGAGCAGGCCCTTGTTGTTGGCCGGCCCGACCCGGTCCAGCTCCGCCCAGCCGTCGCTGCCCTGCTGCTGCTTGGCGTTGATCGTGCGTCCGGGATTGTCGTGCGTCGCAAAGGGCCAGTGAAAGTGCCCGGCCACCTCGCCGCGCACCGACTCGGCCAGGAGAATCTTCTGTTCCATCAACGCCGCCATGCGGTCCTCGCTCAGCGGGTTGTCCCGGATGTAGCCGCCTTCTGTGTGGAGGCCGAGGCTGCGCCATGCGCCATATTCGCCGACGAGTTTCTGCCGCTTCAGGTCCTCGGCGTATTCCTCGGGCTTGCCGCCGTAGGTGCCCGTCCAGTTTTGCGGCACGTTCCAGTCGGTGCCTTTGCCCGCATTGCAGGTGGTCACGAGGCGTTGGGCTGGTGAGGTCGGATCGAGTTCCCGGATGAGCGCCACGCACTCCGCCGCGAAATCGGCCGGCAGCTTGCTCTCGTTGGCCAGCCCCCAGAGGACGATGGACGGACTGTTGCGCCGCTCGCGCACCCAGTCGCGGAGCAGTGCCTTGAAGTTCGCCCGGAACTCCGGTGTATCAAACCAGATCTGCGCCGCCATCTGCGGCCACCAGAGCAGGCCATCGCGGTCCCAATACTCCTGATAACGCAGGTTGTGCGGCTGGTGGGCGTCGCGGAAGGCGTTGAAGCCGGCCGCCTCGATCTGCCTCACCCGGGCGCGGATCTGCTCGTCGGAGAAGGCGTGGCTTGCGCCGAGGACATGCTCGTACTCGCAGGTACCGTTGATGAAGACCGGTTTTCCATTCAGGCGGAACGGCCCGCCCGCCGGGTCGTCGGGGTTCACCCACTGGATCGTGCGGATGCCGAAGGACGTCTCGACGCGGTCGAGAATGCGATCCCCGTCGCGAATGGTGGTCGCGAGCGTGTAAAGCGTAGGCGATTCGAGCGACCACAACGCGACGTCCTGCAGGTCGACGCTGCCCTCGACCTGCGACTCACCGGGGAGGAATTCCCGGCCCTTGCTCACGGCGACAACCTGCTCGCCCAGGGGATTCAGGATCCGTGACTCCACGACCAGCGGTCGCATCTTTCCATGGTGGCTGACTTCGATCGTGAAGTGAACCCGGGCCGTGTTCGCCGTGACGGAGGCGTCATTCCATACGTGCACGCCGAACGGCACGACCCGCGTCTGTTCCGTCGTGACCAGCGTCACGGGACGAAAGATCCCCATCGGCTGGCTCCCCTCGGAAAACCCCGGCGCCGTCGAGCAACCGCCGCAAACCCACGGCAGATCTGTGATGCCCGCCGGGTGGTCGGCCCGCACTGCCAGCAGATTGGTCCCGCCGACTTTCACCAAATCGGTCACATCCAGTGTAAAGGTTGTGCGTCCGCCCGCGTGTTTTCCGGCGAGCCGGCCGTTTACCCAAACCGTCGCATAGGAGCCCACGCCCTCGAAGAAGAGGAACACGCGCCGGCCCCGCTCGGTGGCTGGCACCTCAAACGACCGCCGATACCACGCATAGCCGTGGCGGTTGCCGTGCACGAGCCGGTGCGCGCCGCCATAGTCGTCCCAGTTGTGCGGGACGTCCACGCGCATCCACGCCGAGTCGTCGAAACCGGGCTGCTCGAAGCCGTCATAGCGGGCGCGATTGTCATCATCGACCACCGTCCGCCAGCCGGCGTCGAGGCTCGTCTCGTGCCGGGGAGATTCGCCCGCCGTGGCAGAAAATATCGTTCCCAGAAAACACAGAACGCCGAACAGGATTCGTGTGTGCAGCTGTAGGGTCGGCGCTTGCGCCGACCTTGCGGACGAGGTCGCCGCAAGCGGCGACCCTACACCAGGCGGCGGGGCTTGGAGACCCCGTCCTACAGCCGATGCAATGAAACCCGTCATTTCCAATTCGGTGCGATTTGGCGTTTGGATTTTGGCCCTTGGGATTTTCCGCAAATCACGGCTGATCCAGCAACCGGATCACGAGCGAGCCCTTCACCGGTCCGGTGATGTTCTGTGGCTGACCCTGCGGGCCGAGATTCGACGGCAACGATCCCTTCGTGCCGATGCCGGGAATCACCTGATACGCACCGAGTCCGAGCCGCGGCAGGGCGAGCACGGGGTTGTTCTTGCCGTCACGCGGCGAGTAGACGCCGAAATAGGGCTGTCCGCCGTTGTTCAACAGCGCAAAGCGCCCTTCGGTCGTGGTGAAAGCCATCCACTCCCAGCGCGAGAACCAGCCCTTGAACTCCGGGTAGGTCCAGCTGAGCCCCGGAATCGGGTCATTGTACTCGGTCTCCCAACGCTCGAGCTGCACGCCACGGAGCCGGTTGGCCCAGACGCGATAGGGACCGCCGCCGAACCACTCCTTCGACTTCATCTTTTCCTCCGGGTAGTCAAAGTCGACGCCGAGGATGTCCACCAGACCCGGTCCGGTGAACTCATAATCGAGCTTCACGTCGCCATCGGGTGAGACCGTCCAGCGCACCTCGCGGAAGGCGCCGTCGTAGTTTGCGGTCACCACCACATTCTCACCCTCGCGCACAGTGGTGAGCTTGGTGAGTTTGCCGCTGTCACCCCCGACTGGCACGAAGCTGCGCGCGACGCGCTGGTAAGCCGTGAGACGCGGCCCGTTCGCGAGCGAGATTGTGCGGCCGTCGCGGGTAAGCGAGGCCAGCCGCCCCGTGGCGGCGCTGAAATGGGCGGCATTGCGTCCGGTGGTGACGACGATCTCGCCGTCCGCCTCCGCGGTCGTCACCGCCGCGTGGTTGGTGAAGGCATGGCCAATGGCCTCGGCTCCGCTCTTCCAGCGCCAGGTCCACGTCCAGATCGCGCGGTTGCGCGCATCGCTCGCCGTAAGCACGAGGGTGTCGGCTTCGCGCCAGTCGGCCGGCAACGCCAGAGCCAGCGTGCCATCCGTGCGCGGGGCGAGGTCGGGGCCTTGGAAACGGCCGAGCGCCAGCAGCGTGCGGTGGAACAGCAGCGCGCCCGGCGGAGCGTGCTTCATCAGCCGCCACTCGAACGTGACGTGGCTGAGGTTTGTGTGATCATAACGGTTGCGCACCGGCAACGTGCCGGCGAAGTCGGCCGGAAGCGCTGCGAGCGGCACCTGCACCGGCGACCAGATCTCGCGGATGGCGTTGAAGCTGCCTTCCTTCTCGTGGTGCGGACCGACGATGCCGTCAGGCGCGAGGTCGCGGCGCGCGTCGAGTCGTCCGTTCTCATCGGTGCGGGCCACCGCCTCGTCGGCCCAAACCCAGAGAAAGCCGCCGGCGGCGTGGGGCTTTTCGCCGAGGTATTTCCAGAGATCCTCGAGTCCGGCTCCGTGACCGCCGTCATAGAGACCGTGGAGGAATTCCGTCGGCATGAAGATGTCGGGGCCTTCCGAATACTTCACCGTGTCGGCGTACTCGCGATAGTGGTACGTATTCATGCCCCGGAAAGACAGCGCCCACGGGTGCAGCACCGGACGCTTCTGCGGGTCGTGCTTGGCGAACTCGTCGTCGTTCTCGGGGTTCTCGCCCCCCTCGTTGCCGTTGTCCCAAAACAAAATGCTCGGGTGGTTGACGTCCCGGGCCACCATGCCGGCGATGAGGCGCCGGCCGGTCGGGGTGTCGTAGCAGCCCTGCCAGCCACCGAGTTCGTCCAGCACGTAGAGCCCGGCCTCGTCGCAAAGATCGAGGAATTCGCGGTCCGGGGGGTAGTGCGACATGCGCACCGCATTCATGTTGGCCTCCTTGATCAGGCGGATGTCCTCGCGGTGACGTTCGAGCGAGAGCGTGCGGCCGGTCTCGGGCCAGAAGCTGTGGCGGTTGACGCCCTTCATGGTGATCTTTTTCCCGTTCACGTAAAGTCCGTCCCCCACCCGGAGTTCAAAGGTGCGGAAGCCAAATCGCTGCGTGAGCGTGTGGGACTCCGGAACGATCGCCCCGGACCGCAGCGTGAACTCGGCGAGATAGAGAGCGGGCGTTTCGGCCGACCAGGTGGCGGGGGCCTTGGCCTGGGCGCGGACCTTGACCTGGGTCGCTCCGGCCGGCACCGCCTGGGCGACCGGATCGCCAACCGCCGTGCCGTCGAGTGTGCGCAGTTGGAGCAGCAGTTCCGCCGCCGGTTGCGTGCCACCGAAAAAGACGTCCGCGGCGAAGCTGCCATCGGCCTTCGCGTCGATGGCGACCCGGTCGATGAACTGCGTCGGCAGCGCCTCCAGGCGCACCGGGCGGAAGATGCCGCCGAAATTCCAATAATCGCCGACCCGTTCGGCCCGGTTCACGCTGGCATTGGCCGAGTGCTTGCTGACGGTCACCTCGAGAAGATTCGGGGCGTCGAAGCGCAGCTTGTCGGTGATATCGTATTTGAACTGGTAGAAACCGCCCTGGTGGACCGGACCGGTGGCCTGGCCATTGATCTTCACCTCGGTGTCGGTGAGCACGCCCTCGAATACCAGCCGCACCACCCGGCCGCGCCACGCCGCCGGCACCGTAAATTCACGACGGTAAAGCCCCTGCTCATCCGGAGCCTTGACCTGTTCGGTCAGCCGCTTCTTTGGCTGGTTTTCCACCCCGTAATCGTAGGTCCCAAAACCCTGCTGCTCCCAGCAGGACGGAACATTGATCGTGGTCCAGAAACCGCTGTTGCGTCCGCCCGTGCAGTAGAAGTCCCAGGGCTGGGCGTCGTCACTCCCTTTGCCGGAGAGATAGAGGTTTTCGGTCTGGGCCGCGGAGACGCCGAGGACGGTGACAAGAAACAGGAGGACGGAGGGTATTCTCATGGGGGTCGGAGGCTGACAGAAACACGAGCGTATCAGGACCCTCAAAAATCCCC
>JBDKHE010000489.1:0-9561 GCA_039797805.1 Verrucomicrobiota bacterium | reverse complement strand
GACGGAACCGTTTGTGAAGGCACCGCCCGCATTGAGATTCAGGCTGCCGCCGGTCACCGTGACGGTGCCGGCGTTGTTCAGCCCGATATTGAAAGTGGTGACCCCCGCGGACTTGGTATAGACGCCGGTGGCGGCGTTGATGAAGCTGGCACCACCGCCAAACGCGCCGTTGAGCTGGGCTGTGGCCGTATCGTTCCAGATCGCGTTGTTCGTGATGCTGCCGGCCCCGCCGCTGCGCAGATTGCCCGCGCTCCAATTGGCGGTGCCATTGATCGTCACCAGCTTGCCGTTGAAATCATGGTCGGCTGTGGTCTGGATATTGAGGGTGTCCAGCCCGGTCACGGTCGTGACCCCGGTGGGAACAATCGTTCCCGTGAGGATATCCCCGCCACTCCACGTGTAGACCACTTGCGCGCCGAGCCGGCACGCCAGCACACAAAGCAGGACCACAAGCCCGACTCCAACTTTCCGGTGGGTCGTCTGCGTGGGTGGGCGATGGCTCCTGCTCATGGGGTTCAATGAAGGCTCGGACCCCATGGGAGTCGACTGTATTTAGGCCAGTTATGTCACTCGAGGAACACCGTCCCAGCCGTTCGCATGGTTGCGCTGTTCCCTGGGAGCAGAACCCGCGTTCCCAAGCGGACTGATCTCAATGGTTCCGCGGTGGGCGATCCTCAACAAGCCCCGATCCGGCTGAAATCCCCGGCCCTTGGGGTACATCCCACCGAACGGCTCAGGTGTAACTCCGCCGCCCTTCCAGAGCGCTTTTGAGCGTCACGGCATCGGCGTAGAGCACCCCGCCGCCACTCGGCAAACCGAAGCCAATCCTCGACACCGAGACGCCCGCCTGCGGCAGCCGTTCGGTCAGGTAGTGGCAGGTGGCCTCGCCCTCCACGTCGTTCGAGAGGGCCAGAATCAGTTCGGTTACCCCGCCGGATTCCATGCGCTGCAAGAGGGACGCCAGATTGAGGTCTTCGGGCGCTACGCCCCGGATGGGTGACAGCTTGCCGTGCAGCACATGGTAGCGTCCGCGATAGGCGCCCGAGCGCTCGATCGCGGCGAGATCCTGCACGTTCTCCACCACGCACACCTGGCCCGCCGCCCGCCTTTCGTCGGCGCAGATCGGGCATTCGTCCTCCTCGGACAAGTTGCCGCAAACCACACAGCGCCGGACATTCTTCGCCGCCGCCTCGAGCGCGGTCACCAGCTCCGGCAGGCGCGCCGGCTTCTCCACCAGCAGATGCAGGGCGATGCGTTCCGCCGAGCGATACCCCACTCCGGGCAGCTGCTTCAGCAGCTTCTGCAATTGTTCAAGGGCGGGAGTCATGGGTTCTGCGATGAATGGTTTTCGCTCTTCGACCTCAGCATTCAGCTGTGACCGGGTGCCAGCCCGGCCAAAACTGATCAGCCGAGATCAGAACGTTTAGAACATTCCGGGCATCTGGAAACCGGAGGAAATGCGCTGCATCTCCGCGTCGTTGAGTTCCTTCGCCTTGGTCGCCGCCTCGCGCACGGCGTTGAGGATGGTTTCCTCGACCAACTTGGCGTCTTCCTTGAGAAACTCGGGATCGAGCTTCAGCGCGAGAAACTTGCCCGCACCGGTGATCTTGATCTGCACGGCGCCGCCGCCGCTGGAGAAATCGAGTTCCCGCGCCTCGAGGGATTTCTGCATCTCCTCGATTTTGGTCTGCATCTTCTTCGCTTGTTTGAGTAGTGTGCCTACGCCGGCCATGGGTTGAAGGGGTTGAGTTGGGAAAAACCAGCGAACCACTAATCCTTACTAATGAAACACAAATTTTCGGACACGGTCCGGGCCTAGCCACCCGCGAGCGCCGCGGCCTACCGAGACGGAGAGTTGGCCAGGATCTGACCAAACCCAGCCCGATAATCGGGGTAACTTGGTTGCCAGCCCAGCACCCGCTGGATCTTGGCGCTGGTGATGATGCGATCCGGCATCGGCGCGCCGGCCCGGCGGCTTGTCGTGCTGCCATCGAAGCCCGGAGCCGGAATCTTGAGTTGCCCCGCCAACCAGCAAACGACTTCGACCCGATGCGCGGGAGCCAGGTCCGCGAGATTGAAAATATCGCTCCCCATCTCCGCCGGAGCCCGCAGGCAGGCCAGAATCGCGGACACAATATCGTCGCGATGCACGAGATTGAGGCGGTGCGCCCCGGAGCCATTCAAGGTCGAGGCACCGGCTCGGAGCTGGTCCAACAGGTGATGACGGCCCGGACCGTAGATGCCGGCCAGCCGCAGCACAAAGGTTCGGGCGCATACCGTCCGCGGCGCTTGGGTCAGCAGGAGCTCGGATTCCCGAATGATTGCCCCGTTCGGCGTCGATCCCGGGGCATCCGCCGATTCGTCCACCACCACTCCTCCGCCCTGCGGGTAAACGGAGGTGCTGCTGGTGTAGACCATCGTGCCCACCGGCACCGGACTCTTCGCGGCCCAGGCGAGAATTGATTTCATGCCGTCCACGTAAGACTGGCGGTATTGATCCGGTCCGCCCGAACTGACGGTGTTCACCACAAAATCCGGCGATCCCGCCAGCTGCCCATGCCAGGCCGTCGAGCCGAGGTCTGCCTCCACCACCTTGGACAATCCAGCCGCACGCAACGCGGCGGCCTTTTCCGGATTCCGCGTGAGCGCCTCGACCCGCGCGCCCGCCGCCAACGCAGCCCGCGCCACCGCCGTGCCGACGTAGCCGCAGCCGAAAATCACGAGACGCTTATCCGCCAGGGAAGACATGGCGGAAGTATCAAGGAGCAAGTGACAAGTAACAAGAGCGAGAAAGCAGTCCTCTTGCCCACCGGTCCCCTTCCACATCCTGCCTTCACCACGTGGCTCCTGCCGCCCGGCTCTTGTTGCTTGGTACTTGGCCCTTGGTACTTGGTGCTTTGCACCTGGCTCATCCCTTTTGCTCCCTTCTCCTATTCCCACCCCCTGCCAGTGAAAATTTTGGCTGCGTCAGCACGCGCTTCGGGCTAATCTAGCCATTATGCCTACCGTACTCGTTCCGCTTGCCGAAGGATTTGAGGAAATCGAGGCCTTTGCGCCCGTCGATCTGTTGCGCCGTGCCGGCGTTGACGTCACCACCGCCGCGCTGGCCGACGGGATTCATGTCACCGGACGCAGCGGCATCACCGCGCACGCCGACACCCCTTTGGCGACTGTCTTGGAACGCAACTATGACCTCATTTTCTTGCCCGGCGGCGCCGGGGTGAAACACCTGCGAGCGGACCCGCGGGTCCGTGAACTGGTCCTGAAGCAACACGCCGCGGGTCGTTGGCTCGCGGCGATCTGCGCCGCCCCGGTGGTCCTTTTTGACTGCGGGCTCCTGACCGCACGCCGCTACACCGCCCATTTCTCGGTCGCCGGGGAGCTTCCCGACATCCTGGCCGACGAGCGTATCGTCACTGACGACAAGATCACCACCTCCCGGGGAGCCGGCACCGCCATCGATTTTGGCCTGCATTTGGCAGGTCTGCTTACAGATCCGGCGAAATCGGCCGATATTAGCAAAGCCATTTGCTTCTAAGGCTTTGCGCGAAATCGGCATTGCTACCTCCTGAGGCATGCTGTTGGATTTTTCCGGCCGCCAACGGCCCCCGTTTGGACAACCCCCGCCCAGCTAGAATCAGGGTCACCTTCTGTAGCTTGGAAGTGACGCGGCGAAGCCGTCCGGAGATCGACTCCCCATGTGCGGCATAGCCGGCATTTTTTCGCCCACGCTCCCTCCGGCTGACCGCGAGGCAGCCGTGGCGCGCATGGTCCAGCGTCAGGCCCATCGCGGGCCCGATGACCGCGGCTATTACTCGCGGGGCGAACTCACGATGGGCATGTGCCGGCTGGCGATCTTCGATCCGGCCAACGGACACCAACCTATGTCCACGCCGGACGGTCGTTTCACGATCGTGTTCAACGGGGCGATCTACAATCACCGGGAATTGCGCGCCGGTCTGGAAGCGAAGGGCTGGGCCTTCCGCACCCAATGCGACACGGAGGTGCTCCTCGCGGCCTTCGCGCACCACGGACCGGATTGTCTGCCGCGCCTCCGCGGCATGTTTGCCTTTGCGATCTGGGACGAACGCGAACGCACCTTCTTCGCCGCCCGCGATCCGCTAGGCATCAAGCCGCTCTACTACGCACGGCTGCCCGGGGCCGGACTGATCTTCGGTTCCGAACTGAGTGCGTTGCTGGTCAGCGGATACGTATCCCGCGAGATCGATCCCGCTTCGGCCGGCGAATACCTGGCGTGGTTCAGCGTCCCCGCGCCGCGCACGATCTATCAGGGCATCGCCAACCTGCCGGCCGGTCACTGCATCGCGATCGACGCGCAAGGCACGCTGCGCACGCGCGCCTGGTGGAAAATGCCGGCCCCGGCCCAGCCAAGCCGCGTCGCGGGCAATTACCAGGAATTCATCCACGGTCTGCGCAATCAGCTCGAAGACACGATCCACGCGCATCGCGTGGCCGACGTTCCGGTCGGGGCCTTTCTTTCGGGCGGCATGGATTCCACCGCCGTCGTGGCCCTCATGGCCCGCGCCGGTGGCGCCCGGCTCAAGACATTCTCGCTCGTCTTCGGCGAGGCCGGCTACTCCGAGCAGGCTTCCGCCCGCCTCGCGGCGCAGGCCTGCGATACGGATCACACCGAGGATCTCCTGACCGGCGCCCGCGTGGCCGCCGACCTTCCCCAGATTCTGGCGAGCTTCGATCAACCCACGGGCGATGGCATCAACACCTACTACGCCAGCCAAATGGCCCGGGCAGGTGGCGTGACGGTCGCCTTGTCGGGCCTCGGTGGCGACGAGCTGTTCGGCGGCTATCCGTCCTTCCGCGATCTGCCGCGCCTGCAGCGCTGCCTGCCTTTCTGGCGAAAACTCCCGGCCGGCCTCCGCCACTCCTTGGTGGCGCGACTTCAGGGCAGCAACAACACCCGGGCGCGCAAGTTGGCGGACTTTCTGTCGCAGGCGCGCGACCTGCACGAACTCGCGGCCCTGCAACGCCGGGTCCTGCCGGAAGGCCAGCGTCTCGCCTTGCTCGCCCCCGAGGCGCGCCGCCAGGCGGAACGACTCGGCCCGACTCATCCGATGCTCGATGACTTCGCGTCAGAAGTCGCCGGGGCCGATCCGTTGCATATCATCAGCGGCTGGGAACTCCGCACCTACATGACCGACACCCTGCTGCGCGACAGCGACGTGTTCAGCATGGCGCACTCCCTGGAATTGCGCGTGCCATTTGTCGATCGCGTCCTGCTCGAGTGGCTTTGGCCCCAGGCTGCATGGTTCAAATACGACCCGCGCCGGACCAAGGCCGCGCTGGCCGACGCCACCGCCGACCTCGTGCCCGCGGCCTTGCGCAACCGGCCCAAACAGGGCTTTGCCCTGCCGTTCGCTAAGTGGATGCTCGCAGACTTGCGTCCGTTCCTGGAGGAAACCTTCTCCCCAGGCTCACTCGCGGCCTGCCCCTGGTTGGACGCGACCGAAGTCGCCAATCTCTGGCACCGCTACACGACCCAGTCGGATCCGCGCGCGTGGTCCCGCGTCTGGACCGTCGCCATGCTGGTGGCCTTTGCGAATCGGAGGCAGGCATGACGTCCTGCCTCGGAATCCCGATGCGCTCCAACCTCTCATGAAGTCGCTGCTCGTTTCTCCCGAGTTGTTTCTCAACAATGGCGGCATTGCCCGAATCCTGCGCCTCTACCTGAAATCCCTCTGTGAGAACGCCGGTGCCGGCGGCCGGGTGGATTCGGTCGTCCTCAATGACCGACCCGGAGCGGAGCCGCGGCTCGGTCGCTACAGCGATCCCCATCTCGGCGAACACATCGCCTGCGATCGCCGCAAGCTGACCTTCGTCCGGCAAACCCTGCGGCTTGCCCGCAAGGCGGACTGGCTGGTCTGCGGTCACCTGCATCACCTCCCGATCGCCTGGCTGGCCCGCCGCCTCAATTCCCGGTTAAAATACGCCCTCGTGGCCCATGGCATCGAGGTGTGGCGCCCCTATTCCGCCGTGGAGCGGCTCGCCCTGCGCGATGCCCATCGCATCCTTTGCGTCAGCGACTACACCCGCCGGCAGATCCTCCGCTTCTGTCCCGATCTGCGTCCCGAGCGACTCGTGGTCGTCCCCAACACCCTCGATCCCACGTTCGATTCTGACGACGACACCCGCGCCACCGCCCAACCGTTTGCCCTGCCCCGGATCTTGAGCGTGGGCCGCCTCGCCGCCACCGACAGCTACAAGGGATACGACACGCTGATCGAGGCCTTGCCCGCGATCCGCCACGAACATCCGGCGGTCCGTCTGCGGATCGTCGGTCAGGGCGATGACCAACCGCGGTTGGTCGCGCTGGCCGCCCAACTGGGCGTGACGGGCCTGATCGACTTTCTCGGCTCGATCAACGACGAGGCGCTGCGCGCCGAGTACGCCGCCTGCGATCTCTTCGCCCTGCCCAGCCGCCGGGAAGGTTTTGGGCTGGTTTATCTGGAAGCCATGAGCCACGGCAAACCCTGCATCGGCGCCCGCGCCGGCGGCGTGCCCGAAGTGATCAACGAGGAAGTCGGCCAGCTGGTGGAATACGGGAATATCCCCGAGCTGGCGGCCGCCGTTATGGAACTGATGCGCCGGCCCCGCGATTCGGAGATTGTGCGCCAGCACGCCGCCTCGTTTGCTTTCCCCGTCTTCTCGCAGCGTCTGCACGCCGCCCTCACTTGAAATGGCCCCGCCCAACACCCCCGAGCTGATCCTCGAAGCCGGCCGCTCCAGCCGGCACTACTGGGGCGACCTGTGGCGCTACCGCGAACTCCTCGGTTTTCTCGCGTGGCGCGACATCAAGGTGCGCTACAAGCAGACCGTGCTGGGTGTGCTCTGGGCCCTGATCCAGCCGGCCGTCACGCTCGCGGTCTTCAGCTTCATCTTCGGCAAACTCGCCGGCATGCCTTCGGGCAGCGTGCCCTATCCGCTCATGGTCCTCGCCGGACTTTTGCCCTGGCAGCTGTTTTCCGCCGCGTTCTCCAACGCCAGTGGCAGCCTCGTGTCCAACACACACCTCATTTCCAAGGTCTATTTCCCGCGGCTCATCGTGCCTTTGTCGTCAGTGGCCGTGGCCCTGATCGACTTCTGCATCGTACTGGTGCTGCTCGCCGCCCTCTGCATCTGGTGGCAGTTCGTTCCGGACTGGCGCATCATATTCCTCCCGCTGTTCGTCGTCCTGACCTTGGTGACCGCGATCGGCACGGGGCTATGGCTGACTGCGCTCACGGTAAAGTACCGCGACTTCCGATTTGTTGTTCCGTTCCTGTTGCAGGTCGGTCTGTTTTTGTCCCCGGTCGGCTTCAGCACCACGAACCTCCCCACCTGGCGGCAGCTCTACTCGCTCAACCCGATGGTCGGCGCGATCGACGGCTTCCGGTGGTGCGTCCTCCGCGGCGAGCCCGCCCTCGACCCACTGAACCTCGGCATATCCGTGGTCATGTCCGCGCTGCTGCTGTTCACCGGCCTCTGGTACTTCCGCCGCATGGAGCGCGGCTTCGCGGACATCATCTGAACCATGCCCCCGCCCGTCATCTCCGTCGAAGGCCTCGGCAAGCGGTACACGCTGTCGCACCAGAAGCGTCAGGACACGCTGCGTGACTCCCTCACGCAGGGCGTGCGCGCCCTGTTCGCGGGCATTCGCGGAGGGGCCCGTGATGACAAGGAGGATTTCTGGGCGCTGCGCGACGTCTCCTTCGAGATCAACCAGGGCGATGTCGTCGGCATCATCGGGCGCAATGGCGCCGGCAAGTCCACGCTGCTGAAGATCCTCTCCCGCATCACGGAGCCCACCACCGGCCGGGCCGTCATCCGCGGCCGCGTCGCCAGTCTGCTGGAGGTTGGCACCGGTTTCCATCCCGAGCTGTCCGGCCGCGAGAACATTTTCCTCAACGGCGCGATCCTTGGCATGTCGCGCGAGGAAATCGCCCGCAAGTTCGACGAGATCGTCGCTTTCGCCGAGGTCGAGCGCTTCCTCGACACCCAGGTGAAACACTATTCCAGCGGCATGTACGTGCGCCTCGCCTTCGCCGTCGCCGCCCACCTCGAACCCGAAATCCTCATCGTCGACGAAGTCCTCGCCGTGGGCGATGCGCAGTTCCAGAAGAAATGCCTCGGCAAGATGAACGACGTCGCCCGCAACTCCGGACGCACAGTGCTCTTCGTGAGTCACAACACCGCTGCGCTCCAAGCGATTTGCCGGCGTGGTCTATGGTTGAACATCGGGCACGTCATGCAATCAGGCAATATTGGCGAGTGCCTGTCCGGCTATCTGGCGTCGGGCAGCGAAGCCTCAACCTACGTGGCGACAAACCCGGCCAAGCCCCACATCACTTCCGTCTCGCTGGATCGATCAGCGCTGACCCAAGGCCGGTTCCGGGTCAGTGTCGGATTCAAATCTCCCACCTCGATGGGCCGGCCGGTGGTCGGTGTCACCATATTCAGCAAGCTGGGGCAGCCGCTGGCGGGTTCCAATGGCCGCATGTTGGGAGAACAATGGACACCTCCCGAACTCAGCCAAGGCGTTGTGACCGCCGAAATCGACCTGCTGCCGCTGCACAGCGACACGTACCGGGTTTCGGTCTACCTGGGGGATGCAACCCAAGATTACGATCAAAAGCTCGACGCCGTGGAGTTTGATTACATCTCTCCGCATTTCTACCCCCAATGCCCGCCGCTCCACATCATCGGGCAGGTTGACCTGGCTTGGAAGTGGTCCATTGCGACAAGCGCCCCACCGACGAAATGAGTCCGTCAGATACTCCCGGTCGGACACGTCGGCAGCCAGCAATCAGCAACGACCGGCAGAACTCCATCGGAGCGCTTCGTCTCATTCTAGCGGTATTGGTAGTTTATACTCATGCGTGCTATCTGGGAGGATTTGGACCGGAGCTCCTGCTGGTTTGGAGCCACAACACCATCACCGCCGGTACTGTGGCAGTACAGGGCTTCTTTGTCATCAGCGGGTGGCTCGTATGCCGAAGTTGGAGAAATAACCCTTCCCTCGGCCCATTCCTCTGGAACCGGTTTCTTCGGCTCGCTCCCGCCTTCTGGATCTGTCTCGTGATCACGGCATTCGTCTTCACCCCCATGCTGTGGAGTCACCACGACCGAGGACTGGTTTCCTTTTTCAGCCTGAGTCCCTCTCCCGCCGGCTACGTGTGGCACAATCTGGTGTTGCCGCGCTCACAGTTAACCGTCGGCCCGTTTCCCTCCGGCGGTCTGCACCCAGGAGACTGGAACGGATCATTGTGGACGCTCTCGTACGAAGGCGCCTGTTATCTGATGGTCGCGGCGCTTGGCCTTTTGGGCCTGGTCACGCGCTGGCGCGGACTCGGAACGACGCTCATTTTTACCCTGCTTACCCTGCATATCGTCGCGGCGTTCTTGCCAGCCGATCTCGCACCCCGGACGCTCCTCCGGCTCTATGACACCCCGGGCAAGCTGCTCACCTTGCATTTTCTGGCGGGGGCGGCCTGGGCCGCATGGCCCGAATCCTCGAGCGGCTTACTGTGGTCGCCGTGGGTCGCCATC
>JBDKHE010000488.1:0-2963 GCA_039797805.1 Verrucomicrobiota bacterium | reverse complement strand
CCGGGCGCGCGGCCGCCGCCGTCGGCAGGCCGGCGCGTTCGTCGACCGGGTTGCGTTGAGGGCCCGGTTCTCATCATTCCGGTTTCACGCGGTCGGTGATGGTGAGCGTGTTGAAATCGAGCACGCGTTCGAGGCGACCGTGCGTGATGGCCAGCCGGCGCGAGCCCTTCTCGGCGTTGAGGTGCGGACCCTCAAAGAGCTTCCACTTGGAGTAATCGATCTTCTTTCCGTTCACCTTCGGGGCCGCGTCATAGGCGAAGACAATCTCCTGACCGCGCAACGACTTCATCTTCACGACCGGCACCGGCTCGAGGCTGAACTCCAGCGGCAGCGCGCGGATTGCGGCCTGGAACGCGGCGAAGTCCTTGAACTCGCTCACGCTGGCCGCCTGCACGATTGTGCCGTTCTTGAGGTGCGGGCTGACCAGCAGCTTGTCGCCCTGCTCGCCCCGGTCGACGCGCTCCCACTTGTAGCCGCTCGTCGAGGTCACCTGCTTGTACCCGAGCAGGTGCTCCCAATGATAGGCCGCGAGCGGACGGTACGCCAGGTAGGTGTTGCCGCCCTGCGCGAAGATCCAGCCGGACTTGTCCTCGGTGACGTTGACCAGATCCTTGGAGAAATAGCCGTTGATCCGCGGAAAGCGGGTGCCGACCGGGATGTCGTAGAGCGCGATCACCGTGTCGAGGTCCTGGAAGACTTTCTCAAAAGGCGAGCCGCCGAGGATTTTGTCCGGCACGTCGTAGGACGGCTTTCCCTGGCTGGCGAGCAGCTCGATCATGTGGTCGGGAAACTCGGTGAAATACGTCTGCATCACCTGGCTGGATGAATACGGGTGCGCCGAGAACATCGTGTTGTGCACGCCGCGCGGGTCCGACACGGCCCAGGTGACATCCCAGACGTGCGACTGGATCGGGTCGATCAGTCCGCCCTGGCAGGAACCGACCGCGTAGTCGCGCCGCATGTAGTTGGTCTTGTAGACGGGCGCCACCAGCACGTCGCTGTAGCGCCAGCGGCGCCGGGAGCGTTTCAGGTCCTTCTGCAGATAGTCGTGGCCGCGATCGGTGGCGATCCGGTGGATCACTTCCGGAACCTCGTAGTTGGCCG
The DNA here is from genome assembly GCA_039797805.1 of Verrucomicrobiota bacterium. Classification (GTDB taxonomy): domain Bacteria; phylum Verrucomicrobiota; class Verrucomicrobiia; order Opitutales; family Opitutaceae; genus Lacunisphaera. The sequence continues at coordinate 1,859 of JBDKHE010000488.1, read as the reverse complement.
CGGCGACGGCGAAGTAGATGCCGAAGCCGCCGTAGCCCGGAGGCGGGGCGGTGTTGCCGAAGCACTGCCAGTTGAAATAGGTCGCCAGGGCAAACCAGCGCTGGATCACGGAGGTGTCGTCGGTCCGCGCGTTCGGCCCGCGCAACATGCCGTCGAGGGAGTTCTCCGCCAGATCCGCGAAGATCCAGTCGAGCTTCATGTGTCCGCGGATCCGCATCTCCGGGTCGCGGGCCCAGGTGGTGAGATAGAGCATCGGGATGGCGTACTCGCCGATATAATGGGTGGGGTTGAACTCCCCCTGCCCGATCGTCGTCGCCAGATCCATCCAGTGGATGAGGTAGTCCCTGGCCTCCGCGCGGTTCTCCGCCGAGCTCTTGCCGTTGAACCAGCTGGAGGCCGGATCATCCGGGTACAGCTCCGTCATCAGGTAGAGCGAGGTGTAGTACATGGCCCAATGATTTTCCGTGTCGCCGCGCATCGGGAAGTAGGTGCGCCACGCGTCGCGGATCGCCGCCTTCGCCTCGGGCGTCAGCTGGTCGCGGCCGAGGAAGGAGATCGCCGTCCAGGGAAACATCCAGAACATGTCCTGGCTCTGCGGCCCCTGCATGATCTCCACCACGCGGGCCGAGACCTGCGCCGCATCCTGGCGTAGCGCCAGTTTCGCGGCGATCTGACCGGCGTTGAAGGTCGCGGGGTTGTCCGGTTTGATCGAGTCGACATACCATTGCAGCGTTTCCTGCGCCCGGGCGAGGTAGGCCGCCCGCCGGGCATCCGGGAGCAGGTCAGGAGCCGCGACCGGCATCGGTCCCGTCGAGGCCGGCTGGGCGGCCACAGTCAACCAAAGCGCGGGCAGGAACGTGAGAAAAAGCAGGGTGCGTTTCATGGTCATGGGGAGCGGCGGTTTAGCGGCCGGACTTCGGCACAAAGGTGAAGGTTTGGATCGACGAACCCTCCATGCCGCCGGGGCGCCAGGTGAGGCCGAAGTCGCTGGAAACGAAAAGCCCCTGACCAAACACCGCGACGTAGAGGTCGCCGTTGTCAGGATCGATCGCCGTGCGCCAGACGCGGCTCTTCTCCGGCAAACCGGTGACGCGCGGCGTCCAGGTCTTGCCGCCGTCTTCACTGGCGAGCAGGCCATAGGTCCAGCTGGCGATGGCGAGTCGTTGGGCGTTCCGTGCATCGAAGGCCACATTGTAGAGCGCCTTCTCCGACGGCACTCCGGCGATCTTCTGCCAGGTGAGTCCGCCGTCACGGGAGATGAGGGCGCCGGCACTCTGCGTGACGCTGAGCCAGACCTTCGGGTCGTGGGGCGACTGCTGGATATCGTCCACCGTTTCCTGCGTGGCCAGCACGCGCCGCCAGGATTTTGCCGCATCCTCGGTGAGATAAATGCCGGTCTCGCAACCGATGAGCACCCGGCCGCGCTTCACGCGGTCCGCCTGCACCACCTGCGTGTACTTGCCTCGTTCCGGCAGCCCGCGCTCCGCGCGCTGCCAAGTCTGGCCCCGGTCGCGGGATACCACGAGGCCGTCCGGCAAACCGGCGTAAACGGTGTCCGGTTCCTGCGGATCGACCGCGATCGACTTGACCTCCGTCTCGTCCCAACCCGTGACGAGCCGCCACGTGGCGCCGCCGTCGAGGGTCCGCAGCACGCCGCTCAGGCAGGCCACATAGAACACCCGGGCATCACGCGGGTCGAAGGTCGCGGAGATCGCGAGCGGGTAGTTGAGCCCGACATGGGAGAAAGTGCCCGGCGCAGTGCGCACGAAGACACCGTTGGAGGACCCGTCCTTCGACCCCATCACGCGCGATCCGTTGTTGAACGCGCCGCAGAGATAAAGGTCATGGGTGGCGGCCGC
>JBDKHE010000487.1:0-7424 GCA_039797805.1 Verrucomicrobiota bacterium | reverse complement strand
CCACCTCCTCTACAAAGGACAGGTGTCCCGGCGTGCCCCGCATGGCCTGGACCGCATTGTTGCCAATGTTCATGAGCACCTGGTGGACCTGGGCCGCATCGGCGGGAATCAGGGCTCCGGTGGACTCGGGTTGGTGGGCAAACTCCACCGTACCCCGGGTCACGGCACCGAGAAAACCTATCACCTCGTCCACCAGCGGCGCCAGCCGGAGCGGCTGGCGGCTGACATCTGAGCGTCGGGAGAAACTCAGGATCTGCTTCACCAGCTGCTGGGCCCGGCGGGAAGCCTTCAAGACCTGCTCGAGCGATTCCGCCTCCGGGTGACCGGGCTCGAGATTCATCAGGGTCAGCTGTGTGTTCCCGATGATGGAGGTGAGCAGATTGTTGAAATCATGGGCGATGCCGCCCGCCAGCGTGCCCAGGGCTTCAATCTTTTGGGTCTGCCGCATGTGCTCATCCTGACGCTGCAGGCGCAACCTGGCCTGCGTCTGCTCGGTGATATCCCTGAGTGAAACAAGCAACCGCCCGCCGAGCGGACTCAGCGAAACCCGCCACCAGACGGCCGGTTCCGTCATCTCGTGTTCAAACTCCGCCACCCGGTTTTCCCGCGCGGCGGTGATGAGCCGCGTCGCGAGCACGGGATCACCTGCCAGCACATGATCCAAGCGCACGCCTGGTTCCGGTCCGCTCCCGGTCTGCAACATCCGCCGGGCGGCCGGGTTTGTCTGCAGGACGATGGGTTTGTCCGCGTTGCCGGTATGGTCCAGGACCAACAGCCCATCCGGAGTCCCCTCGAACAGCCCGCGGTAGCGCTCAGCCCCGATCTGCAGATCCGCGGACTGCCGGGCGATTTGCCGGTGCAAACGCCGCTGCCGCCACACTGCCCAAAGGGCAACCAGCAGGGCCAGCAAAAGCCCGGCGGCCACCGCCAACAACACCTGTTCAACGCTGTACCCCTTCGGCTCTACATGCGAAAACCACTTCTGATAAACCTCATCAAAACGGCCGGTGCGGACCAGCACGGCCAGGCCTTCATTCAACTGCGCCAGCAGACGGCTCTCCCCTTTTCTTACCGCGATGCAATACCTCACATCGTAGCCTTCAACGTTGCCGGGAACCGCCTTCAGATGCGACAGATTCAAGTGATGCGCGAGGGACAGACCGGTCAACCGTGACGCCAAGGTGGCATCACCTTCCCCGCGATCCACTTTGACCAGGGCTTCCTCAACGGTATCCACATAGACGATCACGTCCCCCAGCCCCGCCCTCCGCAACAGCCGGTCACCCAGGCTGTCCCGGTGCACCAGCACCCGGTGTCCGCGCAGGTCATCCAAGGACTTGATCCCAGGAAGGTCCTCCCGCACGAAAATTGCCCCGGCCATGAGCAGGTAGGGCACCGTGAATTCCACGTCCGCCTCTCTTTCCGGCAGATAGGCAAAGCTCTGGATAAAATCGATGCGCCCTTCCGCAAAAGCGCGACTTATCTCCGGCGTGGTTCCGCGGACTCGCTCAAAGCGCATGCCCATGACCGCCTCGATTTCCTGCACCAGCTCAGTGGCAAAACCGGTGACTCTGCCGTCCGCCCCTACGTAGGAATAGGGGAAATTGTCCTCCAGCACCCCAACCCGGACGGTGGCTGATGGTTGGGCGGACAGGGCCGCGCCCAAAAAACTCCCAAATATCAGTGCAATCGTTTTGACCACACCCACACGTGAAAATCTCTCCGGATGATTCACGGCCGAACCGTCCCACGGACGACCACCGGGAGCAAGCCCTCCCTTGCTCACGGAGCACACCGGTGGCTCAGGCGAGCACGAGCTCTTCCCCTTTCACCGTGAAGGTCACCGTCGAATCCTCGCCCACCTCGCCCGCGATGATGGCGCGGGCCAGCCGGGTCTCGAGATGGCGCTGCAGGAACCGCTTGAGCGGGCGGGCCCCGAACACGGGATCATAGCCTTTCTCCGCCACCCAGACCTTGGCCTTGGCGTTGAGCTCCACCCGGATACGACGGTCGGCCAGCCGCCGGTTCACGTCGGCCAGGAGCAGGTCCACGATCTGCTCGATTTCCTCCAGCGTGAGAGGCTTGAACAGGATCGTCTCGTCCACCCGGTTCAGAAACTCCGGACGGAACGAGGCCCGCAGGTCGGCCATGACCGCTTCGCGCACGCTTTCAGGGATCTCGTCGTTCTTGACGCCTTCGAGCAGGTGGCGGCTGCCAATATTGGAGGTCATGATGATGACCGTGTTCTTGAAATCGACCGTGCGGCCCTGGCTGTCCGTGATGCGTCCGTCGTCCAGCACCTGCAGCAGCACGTTGAACACGTCCGGATGCGCCTTCTCGATTTCGTCGAAGAGCACGACGGCATACGGCTTCCGCCGCACCGCTTCGGTCAGCTGTCCGCCCTCGTCATAGCCGACATAGCCCGGAGGCGCCCCGATCATGCGCGCGACGGAGTGCTTCTCCATGTATTCGGACATATCCAGACGGATGATGTTGGCCTCGGTGTCGAAGAGCTGCTCGGCGAGGGTCTTCGCGAGCTCCGTCTTGCCCACCCCGGTGGGCCCGAGGAACAGGAAGCTGCCGATCGGCCGGCGCGGGTCCTTGATGCCGGCCCGGGCCCGGAGAATCGAGTCGCTCACCAGGCGCACACCTTCGTCCTGCCCGATCACGCGCTTGTGCAATTCGCCTTCCAGGCGCAACAGCTTCTCCTTGTCGCCCTCCACGAGCTTCGACACCGGAATGTGCGTCCATTTGGAAATGATCTCGGCAATCTCCTCGGCCGACACCTCTTCCTTCACCAACGTGGTCTTGGCCGTGCCGGCCTTCTCCGCCCGCGCCAGTTCGGCCTCGAGCTGCGGGATGCGGCCGTGCTTGAGCTCGGCGATCTTGTTGAGGTCGTAATTGCGCTCGGCCTTGGCCATTTCCAGACGGGCGGCCTCGAGCTCTTCGCGCACTTTCTGGACGCGTCCGAGGGCCGCCTTCTCCTTCGTCCAGACGGCGCGGAGCGCAGTGGCCTGTTCCTTCGCGTTCGCGAGTTCCTTGCGCAGTTCGGTCAGACGTCGCTTCGAGGCGTCATCCTTTTCCTTCTGCAAGGCCGTTTCCTCGATCTCCAGCTGCATGACGCGGCGCTGCAACTCGTCCAGCTCCGTGGGCAGCGAATCGATCTCGGTGCGGATCATGGCGCAGGCCTCGTCCACGAGATCGATCGCCTTGTCCGGCAGAAACCGGTCGGAAATGTAGCGGTGGGACAACACGGCGGCGGACACGAGCGCGTTGTCCTGGATGCGCACGCCGTGGTGCAGCTCGTAACGTTCGCGCAGGCCGCGCAAAATCGAGATGGCGTCCTCGACCGTCGGTTCCTCCACCATCACGGGCTGGAAGCGGCGCTCCAAGGCCGGATCCTTCTCAATGTGCAGACGGTATTCGTCGAGCGTGGTCGCGCCGATACAGTGCAGCTCGCCGCGGGCCAGCATGGGCTTGAGCAGATTGCCCGCGTCCATGGCACCCTCGGTCTTGCCGGCCCCGACGATGTTGTGGAGCTCATCGATGAAGAGGATGATGCGTCCGTCCGCCTGCTTCACTTCGTTGAGCACGGCCTTGAGCCGCTCCTCGAACTCGCCGCGGTACTTGGCCCCGGCCACCAGGGCGCCCATGTCCAGCGCGAATAGGGTGCGATCCTTCAGTCCCTCGGGCACGTCGCCGCTCAAGATACGCTGGGCCAGCCCCTCGACGATGGCGGTCTTGCCCACGCCGGGCTCGCCGATCAGCACCGGGTTGTTCTTGGTCTTGCGGGAAAGGATGCGGATGGTCCGCCGGATCTCGGCGTCGCGCCCGATCACCGGGTCCAGCTTGCCCTTGCGGGCCTGGGCCACGAGATCGATACCGTATTTCTCCAGGGAGTTGTAGGTCGTCTCCGGATTGTCGGTCGTCACCCGCTGGTTTCCGCGCATCTGCCGGAGCTGCTTCAACACCTTTGACCGGTCCAGATCGAAGCTTTCGAAATACTTTTTCATGCCCGCCGGCTTGCCACTCGCCATCAGCGCCAGGAACAGGTGCTCCACACCGACGAAATCATCCTTCAGGGAATCTGCTTCCTTCTCGGCCTCGGTGAGCACCTCATTTAGCGCCTGCGTCACATAGATCTTCGAGACATCCACGCTGCCCGTGACTTTCGGCAGCCGCTCCAGCTCCCGGTTGGCCGCCAGTTGCAAGGCACTCACCGTTACACCGAGCTTCTCCACCAGCGAGGGCACGAGGCCACCCTCCTGGGCCAGGAGCGCGACCAAGAGATGCCACGTCTCCACCTCGTTGTGCGAGCGACGGCGGGCCTCGTTCTGCGCCTCCTGCAAGGCTTGGCGCGACATGACGGTCATTTTCTCGGGATTCATAAGGTAATATACCCTCCTGCATCCACCGCGCCAGTGACGCAGTGCATTTCTCCTCTGGGACCGCTCCTACCAGCAACCCGCGCTGCGCCAGAGCGCCCCAGGGGTGTGCCAAGTGGAGCCAAAACGCCCAGGCTACCTAGACATCCACCAGCCGCGCGGTCGTCCCTTCACCGCCGGCATGATGCTCCGTCCATGGCGGAGTCCGCGTCTGGCCCAAACGGACTTCTTCTGCCTACTTCCGCTTCGGCCGGTTCTTCTTGTCGAGCAGCACCACGGTCGGCTGATGCGCCCTGGCCTCCTCTGGTTCAAACTCTGCATACGCCGCGATGATGACCTCGTCACCCGGCTGCACCAGGCGGGCGGCGGCGCCGTTGAGCATGATCTCGCCGCGTTTGCGTCCGCCGATCACATAGGTGGCAAAGCGCTCGCCGTTGTTGCAATTGTAGATCTCCACGCGTTCGTGCAACAGCAGGCCGGCCGCGCGCCGCAGTTCCGGCGCGATGGCGATGGAACCTTCGTAGTTCAGGTCGGCGGCCGTCACGGTCGCCCGGTGGAGCTTGGCTTTGAGCAGGGTCAGGCGCATGGCAGAAAATCACTTCCCGGGTTCTTGGTTGAGTTGCTCCGCGTGCTTGAGGCCAAAGAGCACGAGTTCGGGGACGATTTCATCGAACAGCTCCTCGGCCTCAAACATCCGGGTGAATCCACCGGTTCCGATCACGTGCGGCCGCTCCCCATTGAAACACTCCACCACCAGGGCCGAGGTCAGGTTGCGGATCGCCCCGACGTGCCCGTGGTACAGTCCCGACTGGATGCTTTCCGCCGTGGACCGTCCGAGGGCGTTTTCCGGCCGCGCGATCTCAACGCGCGGCAGCTTGGCGGTCCGGCTGGCCAGGATCTCCGAAGAAATACCCACGCCCGGCATGATGGCGCCGCCCAGGTAGTCACCAGTCTGCGTGATCACTTCCACCGTCGTCGCCGTCCCGCAATCCACCACCAGGAGGTTCTTGCCGGGCTGACGCTGCGCCGCACCGATGGCACAGGCTACACGGTCGGCGCCCACCTCGGCCGGGTTGCGGTATCGGATCTTCAGCCCGGTCTTCACCCCCGCCTGCAGGATGAAAGGCTCGCAGTTGAAATACTTCACACAGGCCGCCCGCAAGGGATAGGCGACCGGCGGCACCACCGAGCAGATGGCCACCCGCTCCACACGGGCCGGATCCAGGTCATTCTCGCGCAACACCGACCGAAGAAAGACCCCCAGTTCATCCGAGGAGCCGATGGGTTGCGTGGTCTTGCGAAACTGCAGGGCCAGTGTGTCGCCGGTGAAGACACCGCCGTGAATCTGGGAGTTGCCGACATCAACGGTGAGGAGCATGGGAGGAAGGGATGATTTACGATTAACGATTAATGATTGAGGTTGATCGCTCGATCAGGCCGACAAGCTCTGTGGCCAGCGTCGCGCGGTCGACACAGTGCACGGCCACCGTACCGTCGGGCCGCAGGATGTCGGCGGGGAACGTGCCGTCGGCGCGACGGGCCGAAAGATCGTTGTGGACCACGAAGTCCGCGCCGGAATGAGCAAACAGCCGCCGCACCGCCTCGCCGGCCGGGCCCGCCTCTGCGCCGTGCGTCAGCTTGAAAGCCACCAATGTGAAGGGTGTGCCGCTCAAGCCGCGCAGGCCATCCACCAGTCGGGGATTCGGACGCAGTCGCAACAACGGCGCGCCGCCCGAGGCGAGTTTGCCCGAAGATGGTCCTGGCGCGGCCGGTCCCCCTTCAGCCATGACCACCATATCAATGCTGTAGTCGCTGACCGCCGCCGCATGGATCACGGCATCGAATGACTCCTCGGCAAGCAGGCGTCGCAACGCCGCATCCAGCTGAGCAAAGGTTACAAACGTTTCCTCGCGACACGGTCCGTCTGCCGCCAGCGCATTCTGCGCCCGCAACAGGACCACCTCGTGCCCCGCCCTCGCCAGCCGGGTGGCGATCATGGCACCCGTCGCGCCCGTGCTGGTATTCGTCAGCACCCGCACGCCGTCGATGGGTTCCGCCGTGCCACCAGCCGTAACCAGCACGCGCAGTTTGCGCCCGGAGCGAACCAGCGCCGCTTCCACCGCAGTCACGATGGTGGCGGGCTCCGCCATCCGCCCCTCTCCGGTTTCACCGCAGGCCGTCGGTCCGCTCACCGGTCCAATGAACCTCAGGCCCCAGCCGCGGAGTGTTTCCACGGCGGCGACCGTCGCCGGATGGCTCCACATGGCCGGATTCATCGCCGGAGCAGCCAACCAGGGCTTCGCGCGGTCGTGGGCCAGGAACAGCGCACCCGCCAGATCATCGGCGAGGCCGGCCGCGAAGCGATTCAGCGTGTTCGCGGTGGCCGGACACACCAGCACCGCATCCGCCCAGCGGGTGAGCGCAATGTGATCCAGCGCCGCGCCGGGCGCGAAGGTGTCACTGAGAACCGGAGACCCGGTCAGGCCTTCCAGCGTGGCCGGTCCGATAAAATGAAGCGCCGAGGGCGTCGCCACGCAGCGCACCTTGTGACCGCGTTGCACGAGGCGGGAGACCACGTCGCAGCCCTTGTAGGCGGCGATGGAGCCGGTGAAAATGACGAGGAGATTAGAGCCGGACATTGTCGATGAGTCTGATGTTTTCGATGCGGATGGCCCCGAGGCGAACTCCGGCGCGCTCCGCCACGTAGTCGACGTCGAATCCGCATTCACGAAGCTTGGCCGCGGCGGCGTCGGCGGTCGGTGCAGCGCGCAGGATATGGGGAAACTGCGCGGCCCGGATGCGGGCCGCATGGGACAGCCGTCGGTTGCGCGAGCTGAGGGCGAGCCCGTCGCCTTCCCGCTCGGTTGCACACGGCACGATCTGCACCGGCAGAAACAGCGCCTGCACCATGCCTTCAACGAGCCGCAGTTGCTGCCAGTCCTTTTCGCCGAAGTAGGCGCGGTCAGCCTGCGCCAGATTGAGGAGTTTGAGCACCACGGTCAGCACCCCATCAAAATGCCCGGGCCGGTGCGCCCCTTC
>JBDKHE010000486.1:0-3268 GCA_039797805.1 Verrucomicrobiota bacterium | reverse complement strand
TGGAGGCCAATTTGGGTCCGGGAGTAAATTGACGGTCGGGCGGATCGCCCGGGCGGACAAGTGACGGTCGGTCGGGAGACCGACCCTCCAGATTCGAGGCAATCGAAGGTAGGGCGCGGACGCCGACCGCGCCGAGACGGGGAGTGGCTCACGGGCCTCGCGTTGGGCGGAAGGGCGGTTGCGGGTAAACGGGCATGCGCCGACTCGTACTGCTGGGTTCCCGGCGCCGGCCACCCAACCTTCGTTGTGGCCGGGGAGGTGCCCGTCCACCTAGGAGCTCGAGGGAAAGTCCGGATCGACTCTTAGGAAACAGCTCATTGGTCCGAGCTGTAGGGGCGTCCCTTGTGGACGCCCGCGGGCGGCGACAAGCGCCGCCCCTACAAGAAAACCTTATCGGCTTACTCCTCCCGTATGGAGCAAAACGCGTTTTGCAGTCTAGGCTGCATGAGTCCCGCTCAGAACCCCTGACGCTGCAGCTGGGCCTGCAGTTCGCGCTGGAAGACTTTCACGTCCTCGGCGCTGGGCTGGTAGCCTTTCTGGCCGGTGTCGAGCATGAGGCGGCCGTACTGGTCGAGGGCCCACTTGCCGCTGACGCCGTCGCTGAAGGTGACCGTGCCGCTGACGACGGTGCCCGGCCGCATGATGCGATCCACTTCGAGCGTCAACGTGCTGGCCCCGGCCGGCTGATCGGCGGGAATGCCTTCGTCGGGGGAAAGCTCTCCCTCGGGCGGAAGGTCGTCGAGTGCGTCATCGCCCTCCATACCGGCTGCGTCCGCCTGGTCGGGGGCGACTTTCCTGGCTTCGGGAGCGGCGGCGGGTTTGGTTACCGCGGCCTTGGTCACATCGCTGGTGTCCGCCTTGGGGGCGGCGTTCTTGAGTTCCAGGCCGAGATCGTCCACCAGGAAGCGGACATCCCGATACGTCATCGAGATCTTGAATTGCTCGCTGAGCTTCTTTTGGACGGCGGAAAGATTGTCGCCGGCGGCGACCCAGGCGGAGACGGCCTGTTTTTGTTCGGGGGATAGGGACATGGGATTCGGATAAAGTTAAGGGTTATTGGTTAGGAGTTATTGGGACCAAGGCAATAGCAGCCTAGATCCGCCAACTTCAGCTCCGCAAATCCACTGGTTCATAACCGATAACCGATAACCAGTAACCCACTACCGACGCGCCGCAAGCGGCGCGTCACTTCGACAGCTGCGTCTTCAGGAAATCCACGCTGCCGCTGACCGAGTCGTCCTGTTCCATCATGTTCTCGACCGTCTTGACGGCGTGAATGACGGTGCCGTGGTCGCGGCCGCCGAAGGCCTCGCCGATTTCCTGGAGGGAATGGCGGGTGAGCTGGCGGCAGAGGTACATGGCAATCTGGCGGGGAAAGGCGATGGCGTTGGGCCGGCGCTTGCTCGTCATGTCCGAGTGCCGGATCTGGTAGTGATCGGCGACGCGCTTCTGGATGCCCTCGATGTTGAGCCGGTTCTGGGCCTCTTCCATCAGCACGTCCTTGAGCAGGTGCTCGGCGGTGGCGAGGTCGAGGGGTTTGCCGGTGAGGGCGGCGTAGCTGGAAATCTTGATCAGGGCGCCCTCGAGGCGGCGGATGTTCTTCGAGATGTGCTGCGCCATGAACTCAATCACGGGCTGGGGCAGGTCGACGCGGAGGGTGGCGGCCTTCGTGCGGAGAATCGCCACGCGGGTTTCGAAGTCCGGGGAGGAGATGTCGGCCGACAGACCCCATTGGAAACGGGAGACGAGACGGGCTTCCAGGGTGGCGATCTCGGTGACCGGGCGGTCGCTGGAGAGCACGATCTGCTTCTGGGACTCGAAGAGGTCGTTGAAGGTGTGGAAGAACTCTTCCTGGATGCGCTCCTTGCCGGAGAGGAACTGGATGTCGTCGATCAGGAGCACGTCCACATTGCGGTAGCGCTGGCGGAATTTGGTCAGCGCGTTCTCCTGGATGGCGTGGATGTACTCGTTGGTGAATTTCTCGGTGGAGAGGTAGGCGATCTTGGCGTCCGGGTTGCGCTGGAGGATGCTGTGCCCGATGGCGTGCATCAGGTGGGTCTTGCCGAGACCGGTCGAGCCGTGGATGAAAAGGGGGTTGTAGGCCTGCGCCGGGGCCTGGGACACGGCCAGGGCGGCGGCATGGGACAGCTGGTTGTTCGGGCCAACCACGAAGTTCTCGAAGGTATTGCGCGGGTTGAGCGAACCGGTGGTGGCCGAGCGCTCATCGTAGCGCAAGGTGCGCTTGGCGGCGGGCTTGGGCTTGCTCTCGACCGGGGCGTGGGTGCTGGCCGTCGCGCCGTGGGTGTCGACCTTGCGCAGGGTCACCTGCACGATGCGACCCGCGGCCAGGCGCAGGCGCTGGGTGATCAGATCCAGGTAGTTGTCGTGGATCCAGATCGCGGCAAAATCATTGGGCACCCCCAAGGTCACGGCATCCTCCGTCGCTTCCAAGCAACGCAGCGGCTCAAACCACATCTGGAAGACGTCGTCAGGGAACAGTCCCTTGAGGTCACATTTGACGGTTTCCCAGAGACTGGTCTGGAGGGCGGGGTGAGACATGCTTGGCGGGTGGGGATGCGGTTTTATTCACATCTTGGGACTATCCTGCCTTATCTCCACGTCGTCGGCGTTTTTACACTCAAGGAAAAGTTTTTCTGGGGCCTTTGCTGACCGACAGCCGGGGCTGGGGGACAGGGATCAAAGGCCGGCGTCTAGGGAATCCTTGGGCGATTCGGGCACCGGGGGCGCTGCGGAGATGGCAATGAACAATCGAAAGAGAGAACGTTTAAAAGATACTTTGTGAGTAACGTGAATCAAAAAATGTGTTTCAAGGGCAACTTTCCGACATGTTGTTCACACAAGAGACGCGCATAACTTTTGTCAGTTTGGTCTTGCGAAAACGCGTCGGTTCCTCGGCCGGAAATTTCCCTCTGAAAAGTCGTGAACGGAGCGGTCCGGTGCGGGCCTTTTGCCGGTCAGATGGCGCCAAGTCGGGGCTGCCGGACGCTCGGGGCCGCAAAAATTATTTTTTGGCACGCGATTTTTTTGCGTTCAGCGCCCGGTGGTTTGGCTCGTCGTTGAAGGATGCGGAATAATCAGCCCCTCGCGTGGGCTGGGTGCTCTCCTGAGCCGGACTCATGCAGTCAATCGTAGGGCGCTGCTTGACGGCGCCAGGGAATTGGTTGATCGCCTGCGTAATTGCGGGCGTCGTCAAGCGACGCCCCTACACCCACCCATTGGTGGGGCGAGAATGAGAGCCAAAGGACAG
>JBDKHE010000485.1:0-5258 GCA_039797805.1 Verrucomicrobiota bacterium | reverse complement strand
GCCGGGCACCGCCGCCAGTTCTCCGATTAAAATGGGTTCCGAACGCCAACTCACGCACGACCAGGGAGGTCATGTCCTGACCAATATCAACGTATGGTCACCCGACGGAGAATGGTTGGTCTACGATGTCCGCACCGGGGATCGTTTCAACGGAACCCGGATTGAACAGGTCAACGTGAAGACCGGTGAAGTGGTCGTGCTCTATACCTCGGGCGAGGGCGCGAACTGCGGGGTGGCGACTTACCATCCGATCCAGCCCCAGGTGGTGTTTATTCATGGTCCCACGCATCCGACGCCGGACTGGGAGTACGGCTTCACGCACCGACGGGGTGCCGTCGTCGATACCTGCCACCCCGGCGTAGCGCGGCCCCTTGACGCCAACAACTTCGCTCCACCGTTCGCGCCGGGCGCTTTGCGGGGCGGTTCGCACGTTCACGTGTTCAGTCCCGATGGACGTTTCGTGAGTTTTACCTATGAAGATGAGGTGCTGGCGCGGCTGGATGCGGAACCCGCGGCGCCGGATCACGAACCCAACCAACGTAACGTGGGCGTCGCCATACCCGCCGGCCCCGTTCATGTCGCCAGGACCCATCCCCGCAGCCATGATGGTGATTGGTTTTCAGTTTTGGTGACCCGCACTGTGGCGCACCCGAGGCCTGGGTCGGATGAGATCAGCAAAGCCTTCGAGGAAGGCTGGATTGGCAATCGAGGGTATCAGCGGGTTGACGGCCCCCGCCAGCGCCGGGCACTGGCGTTTCAAGGGCTGGTCACGACCGCCGATGGCCGCAGCGTTGCAGAAGTGTTTGTGGTGGATTTGCCGGAAGACCTCACCAGGCCCGGCGACGCTCCCCTTGCGGGAACCGCCACCACCCGTCCCGCCCCGCCCTCAGGGGTGGGGCAGAGGCGGCTGACCTTCACGGTTGATCGGAAATATCCTGGGGTGGCGCAGAATCCGCGACACTGGCTGCGCGCATCGCCGGACGGTTCCATGATCGCATTCCTGATGGCCGATGAGACCGGAGTAGTGCAGCTCTGGACGGTCTCGCCGCAGGGCGGTGCCCCTCGACAAGTGACCCGCAATGCGACCGGCATTTCTTCGGCGATTTCCTGGAGGCCGGATGGACGCGCGGTCGCGCATACGATGGATGGAAGTGTGTGCGTGACCGATATCAGCACGGGGCGGACGGAACGGCTGACCCCCAAGGGAAACGAGGCTGAGGCCCCCTTGTCCCTTGCCTGTGTGTTCTCACCTGATGGACGGGAGATTGCCTACCTGCGCAACCTCGGTCCGCCCGCGACGCAGAACACCCAGATCTTTGTCGTCACCGTACCGTGACGAGCCATGACGGCTGACGTCGGGCGCGAATCACGGGCAACGGGGTGTGCCCAACTCAGCTATTCTGCCCACGGTTCACGCCAAGAGTGGCTGGTGACGGAAGTTTTGACGACGAATATCCCGGGGAGAGTGGCGTACCTGATCAGATGGCTTCGCTTTTCGTGACGTGATGCAAACTCGCTGGGGAGGTGGCCCGGCCCGATTTGGATCCATTTGGTTTTCCGAATGTGTCGCAAAAGCTTGGCACACACATTGGGAAACTGGCAGGGTGGTCGCTCGTGAGTTTCATCACATCCCGACTTCGCCTGCTTTCGACGGTGCCGCATTTTGCGGCGGGGGTTGGCTTGATGGGTTGCCTGCTATTGGCCACCGGTTGCGGACGCCCCTCGGCAAAAGCCTTGAGTCCGGCCAGCGTGGCCGCGGCGGTGGCGCAGACTTCGGCTTCTTGTCGCGAGTGTCATCAGGAGATTTTCACCGCCTGGCAGTCCACCGACCACGCGCTGGCCAACCGGCCGATCGACCCCAAGGCCGATGCAGACGCGTTGGCGGCTTTTCATCCTCCCGCGGGCGTTGGTCCGGGGACGCCGCCTGAACTGGTGCTAGGACACAAACCGCTCTGGCAGCCGCTGCTGCCGGCCGCCGGTGGTCGCTGGCAGCCGCATGAGCTCGCCTATGATCCGGCGAAAAAAGAGTGGTTCAATGTCTTCGGCACGGAGAACCGTCAGCCGGGTGAGTGGGGGCACTGGACCGGCCGGGGGATGAACTGGAATTCCATGTGCGCCCAATGCCACATGACGGGTTACCGGAAGAAGTACCACGCGGCGACGGACTCCTATCAGTCGACGTGGGTTGAGCATGGCGTGGGTTGCATCCAGTGCCATGGGCCGACCGCGGCCGGCCACGGCGACAAGAACAAGCCGGCCCCGACCGGCCCGCAGCCGCCCTTCCACGGCGATCGCGCCAAGATGATGCAAACCTGCGCGCCCTGCCACGCGCGCAACGAGCAGCTCACGCTCGATTTTCAGCCGGGGGACAATTATTCGGACCACTACCGTCTTACGCTGCCGGTGGAGCCGGGCATCTATTATCCCGACGGCCAGCAACGGGACGAGGATTTCAACTATACCTCCGTGCTCACCAGCCGCATGGGCGGGCATGCCGGTGTGACCTGTCTCGACTGTCACGATCCGCACAGCACGAAGACCATTCTGCCGGTGGAGAACAATCTGCTCTGCCTGCAATGCCACGCCGCCCCGGGCCGCGTGCAGCCCAACGGCGTTCGCGCGATCCCGATCGATCCGCTCGCGCACTCGCACCACAAGGAGGGGAGCACGGGCAACAGTTGCGTCGCCTGTCACATGCCGACGACCAATTACATGCAGCGCGCCCCGCGCCATGATCATGGCTGGTTGAAGCCGGATCCCTTGCTGACCAAGGAACTCGGCATCCCCAATGCCTGCAGCAAGTGCCATGTGGACGAGGGCATCGATTGGAACATCGCCAAGGCGGATGAGTGGTACGGCGCGAAAATGGACTCGCGCCAACGTGCCCGGGCGCGCGCCGTGGCCGCAGCGCAGGCGGGTCGGCCCGAGGCGGCGGCCGCGTTGCTGGGCTTGCTGGCCGCTGAGGATATCCCGACGTGGCGGGCGTCCTACCTTTCCCTGCTGACGCCCTATGCCGCGGTCAATGAGGAGGTCGTAGCCGCGGGCCGGCGCTCGCTGGCGGCGAGCGAGCCGATCGAGCGCGCGGCGGCGGTCCGCCTGCTGAGCGGACATGCGCCGGCCAGGGACTGGGTGCGACCGCTGTTGCAGGATCCGGCGCGCCTCGTGCGTCTGGACGCGGAGTGGATCCTCTCTCCGGAGCTGCCCGCCGACTCGCCCGGCCGCAAGGAACTCGACGCCTATATTGCCCTCTCCCTGGACCAGCCCTCCGGTCGCCTGAGGCTGGGTCAGGATCTCGCCAACCGCGGGCAACTCGCGGCGGCTGATACCGAGATCGCCAAGGCGGCCTCCTGGGATCCATTCTCCGCGGGCATCCAGGATGTGCAGGGGATGGTGTTGTCTGCGCTGGGCAAAATGCCGGAGGCCGCCGCCAGCCTGGACCGTGCGGCGGAGTTGCTGCCGACCGATGCACAGGCGTCTTTCCGCGCCGCGCTGGCCCATGCGGAGGCCGGGCAGATGGACGCGGCGGAAGCCTCGTTCCGCCAAGCGCTCAGCCGTGACCCGAACTTTGACCGTGCCTGGTATAATCTCGGGCTGCTGCTCGCCCAGCACAACAAGCTCGCCGAAGCCGCCAGCGCGCTGACCCGGGCCATGACGATTGCGCCCGGCGTGGCCGACTATCCGTACGCCCTCGCCACCGTCCTGCTGCGGTCGGGAGACGAAGCCGGGGCCCGGGCCGCGGCGCAGCGCGTGCTGAGCCTTGATCCGGGCAACGTCGGCGCCCGGCAGATTCTGCGGCGGCAGCCGTAGCCTTGGTCGCGTTTCCGGCGAATCGTCCGAATCTATGCGCCGGTCGCGCTACTGAAACGACGAGGTGATTTGTGGAAGCGAGCTCGCTCGCTCGCGACAGGCCACGTGCTGAGTCGCGAGCAAGCTCGCTCCCACCATGGGTTGGACCGGCCTTCGACCATGACTCGTCTTTATTGAAGATTACGCAAAGAAGCGACACACCCCGTCGCTTCGCGCCACCCCTCTTCCGAGAGGGGACCCAATCAACGGCTCCGGAAATCCCCCTATGAAGCCGGACTCATGCAGTTCAAATAATCGGAATCGCGCACAACTTATTACTCTCCAAGGTCAGCTTTTGAAAAATCGCAGCTGCAATGCAGTTCACTTTTAAGTGTTCAGCCTGTCGTGAGATTCCGGATGCAACCGCAGGAGACCAGCTAAGTCTTATCGTGGTTGGTATTGATCAGGTGGGCCGGCAGGTCCCTCTGCCGGCGATGAGCGTATCGTGCCTTCGGCCAACCGGCTCAGTCCGCCGGGCGGACGGCCTTTTGGCGATGCTTGTAGATCGTGTAGCCGAGTCCTGTGACTCCGCTGAGGAAGGCGGGCAGGAGGAGGGTGTCGTAACCGAGGTTCATATAGCCGTGCGCGCCGAGCAGCGTGCCGCCGAAATAGCCCAGCAGGAGCACGCCGTACATGCGGAAGCGAAACCAGTCGATCGTCTCGCCCCGCAGGAAATGGCCGCAGGCGATGCCGATGTCCGTGACCATGCCCGTGATGTGGGTCGTGCGCATGGTGGAACCGCTGTAGGTCGTGACCATGGCATTTTGCAGCCCGCACGCCATGGCCGCGAGGTAGTCACCGGTGTTCGCGCCCTGCCGCAGGAAATAGACCGCCGCCAGGAGCAGTGCCGACTCGAGCGAGAGGGCCACGCCGTAGCGCCGGCCGAGGCGCAGGGAGCTCTGCCGGATGATCGCGCCGCTCGCGAGGCAGCCCGTGAAGAACGCGCCGAAAATCGCCAGCGCATGCAGGGCCACGGCGTAGTCGCCGCGCGCGAGTTCGAGCCCCAACACCGTCACCGTGCCGGTGAGGTGGCTGAGCGCCTGATGATGCTGACCCAGAAATCCGACCGCGTTGATGGTGCCGGCGGTCGTCGCGAGGACCAGTCCGCCGAAAGTGATCCAGGCCGGTGTCGGGTGGTGTTTGATCATGGGTGGAGTCGGCCCGCTTTCTGGCGGACAACCGGCCGGCGCGCGAGCCCGCGTTGGCCGGGCGGTGCGACAATAGCCGGCAGCCCCACCGCCCATTACCGGCATTTATAAGCAACGGGTGGGGAAGTCAGCCGCGGTCATCTGGCCCCTCGGCTGGCGCGGGGTCCTGAGCGAGTGAGGGTCGCGCAATAGACTGACGGAAGAAGGAATCACTTTCACCCCATGCCCAACACCCCCCGCCCTGCCGGGCCCCCGTCTTTCTAG
>JBDKHE010000484.1:0-3556 GCA_039797805.1 Verrucomicrobiota bacterium | reverse complement strand
ACGCCAAAGTAGTTGCCCGTGAAGGTGCCGGCGGTGACGGCGACGAAATCGTTGACGGTCTGGATGCCATAAAGGTCGATCAGGGTGCTTTCGAGAAGGGTGACCGAGCGGGGCGTGTCCTGCTGCGTGCGCGCGGTGCCGAAGACGCTGGAACTTTCGCGGTTGGGCAGGACGTCGTAGACGTCGGCGGCCCGCGCCTCGGAAACCATCTTTTCGAGGGTGAGAACCGGCTCGGCGGTCTGGGCGACGAGGTGGGCGGAGGCGTAGCAGGCGAACAAAGCCAAGGTCAGGCGAAGCCGGACAGGGCGCGTGGGAAGGGTCGGAACGGTGGTTGGTTTGGTCATGGCGGGCGGGCTGGTGAAGTGAATCCGGCTTGAACCGGACCGGACGGTGGGAGCAGCGACCGTGCCAGATTGTAATACAATCCGTGGGCACCCCGAAACGGTCTCCGCCGCCTTTCGCGTTGCGTGCTTCCCGCCTGAATTTAGCTTCCGGTCATGTCCCGTTCGCGGCGCACCGCCTCAAGCCCAGCCAAACGGTCCGGATCACCCAGCTCCGGCGGACTGGGTCTGCAGATCCAGTCCAAGCTGCGCGAACGGATCCTCCGCTGGCAGTATCCGCCCGGGCATCATCTGGGGGAGCAGGAGCTCTGCGACGAGCTGGAGACGAGCCGCATCACGATCCGCGAGGCCCTGCGGGCGCTGACCGAGCAGGGGCTCGTCGACCAGTTTCCGAACCGGGGCTGCTTTGTGAAGCAGCTCGACGTGCAAAACACTCACGATCTCTACGATATGCGGCTGGCGCTGGAGCTGTTCGTGGCCGAGCGCCTGGCGCGGGCCAACCCGCCGGTGGAGCTGCTCAAGCGGGAACGGGCCTATTGGGAACCGTTGCTCCAGATCCGCGCCGCCGAGCCGGTCGTGGCGGTCGACTTCGTGAAGGCGGACGAGAAATTCCACCTTTCGCTGGCCCGGGAGATTCAAAACGCCCACATCGTCGAGGCCCTGGAGGACATCAATGAGCGGTTGCGCTTCGTGCGGCTCGCGGGCCAGACCACGCCGCACCGCGTGCAGACGACCGCCGGCGAGCACCTCATGATCATGGATGCGATCGAGCGCAAGGACGTCGAGGCCGCGCGCCGGACGCTGCGGCGCAACATCAGCCACTCCCGCAACAACGTCGAGATCGCGATCAGCCGTGCGTTCACCGCGGCCCAGCAGCAGCGGGCCCACCGGAAGTGAGGCCGGTCAGCCGACCGTCGCCGATTCGCGCTGCTTTTCCGTCTTGAGGCGCAACTGGCCGCAGGCGGCGTCGATGGCGTGGCCTTTTTCGCGGCGGAGGGTGACGGAGACGCCGGACTGCTCGAGGATGCGGGCGAATTTTTCCTGTCGCGTGATGCTCGGGCGCTTCCACGGCAGACCCTCGACCGTGTTGTAGGGAATTAGGTTCACGTGGGCGTGCAGGTCCCAGGCGATGTCGCGGAGTTTCTCGGCCTGGTCGAGGGAGTCGTTGATCTCCTCGATGAGGATGAACTCCAGCGTCACCATGCGGCCGTGCTTGTCGGAGAACTCGCGGACCGCGGGGAGCAGCTCGGCGAGCGGCCACTTCTTGTTCACCGGCATGATCTGCTCGCGCACCTCGTCGGTGGCGCCGTGCAGGGAGATGGCGAGGCGGATGCCCAGCGGTTCGTCGGCGAGCTGCTTGATCTTCGGGACGAGGCCGGAGGTGGACAGGGTGATCCGGCGCGCGCCGAAGCCGAGGCCCCACTCGGCATTGAGGATGGTGAGTGCGCGCATGATGGCGTCGTAGTTGTGCAACGGCTCGCCCATGCCCATGACGACGAGGTTGTCGAAGGAGACGAGTTCCGCGTGGGCGCGGGGCGTGCGGACGTCCTCCTGCCGGCAGACATGGATGAGCTGGTGCACGATCTCGCCGGCGGACAGGTTGCGCTTGAGGCCCTCCAGGCCGGATGCGCAGAACTTGCAACCCATGGCACAGCCGACCTGGGTGGAGATGCAGATGGTCTTGCGTGAATTCTCCTGGCCGACCCCGAGCTGCGGGGCGCGGATGATGACGGTCTCGATGAGCGAACGGTCACCGAGCTCAAGCAGGAGCTTGTCGGTGACGTCCTCGGACTGCTTGTTGAGGACAAAAACGGTGGGTTCCAGGTCGAAAGTTTCGGCCAGCCACGCCCGCAAGGGCAGGGAGAGGTTGGTCATCTCGTCCCAGGTGCGCACGCGCTTCTTGTAGAGCCAGTCGAGGATCTGACGGGCGCGAAAGGCCGGGTGCCCGTGCTGGGTGAGCAGGGCGGTGAGGGATTCGAGGGTCTCGCCGTAGATGGCGGGCTTGGCAGGAGTGTAGGCCATGGTTGGCGAATTGACTTGGACAGGATTGGGAGCTTTGCGCAGAGTTCAAGATAAGCATGAACATCATCCACCGGCATATCTTTGGGAACGTCTTCCTGACGTGTACGGCGGCCGTGGCGATGTTTGCCTTTGTGCTGATGCTGGGCAACGCGATGAAGGAGCTGTTGGCCCCGGTGCTGGCCGGCCAGCTTCCCTTCAGCACCTTTGTGCAGATGCTGGGCCTGATGATCCCCGTCGTGGTGTCCTACGCCCTGCCGATGGGGACTTTGTCCGGGATCTTGCTGGTGCTGGGCCGGATGTCGTCCGACCGGGAGATCACCGCATTGAGGGCCTCGGGCCTCAGCGTGGCGTGGTTGTCGGCCCCGATTCTCTTTTTCGCCCTGCTCGGGGTGGGCGCGGGGCTGTTGATCAATTTCCATTTCATGCCCCGGGCCAAGGTCGCCTATGAGACAGAACTAACGAATGTGGTGCGGCAGAACCCGCTGAGCTTCATCGTCCAGAAGACGTTCATCCGCGATTTCCCTGGCATCGTGCTCTACGTGGGAGAAAAGCAGGACTCCAAGCTCACGGATTTCTGGCTTTGGGAGCTGGATGCCCAGAACCGCGTGCGCCGGTTTGCCCGGGCGGATTCCGGCCGGCTGAATTACGACGAGGCCAACAACAAGCTCGTGCTCACGCTCGAGCACGCGCAGGCGGAAATGCGGGACGAGAAGGATCCGGAGAACTTCCACGAGGCACATGGCGCGGCATCGTGGGAGCGGGCGACCTTTGACCTGCCCCTGTCCAAGCTCACGGGCGAACGCACCCTCAAGAAGAAGCTGAAGTGGTACACGCTTTCGCAGCTGATGGCCGAATGGTACCGCGCCGGCAAACCGGAGGAGGGCGTTTCGGCCGAGGACCGGGCCAAGGCGCGGATGCGGGTGCAGATCACAATCCAGGAGAAATGTGCCACGGCGTTTTCTGTCCTTTCCTTCGCCCTGGTGGCCATTCCGCTCGGGATCAAGGTCTCGCGGAAGGAGACCTCGGCAAACCTCGGCATCGGCCTGGGCCTTGCCCTGACGTACTATTTCCTGAGCATCGTGGTCGGCTGGTTCGACAACAACATCGAGCTGCGGCCCGACCTGCTGATGTGGCTGCCCAACCTCGGGTTCCAAGCCCTCGGTTTTTGGATGTTCTACAAGATTGACCGTTCC
>JBDKHE010000483.1:0-9242 GCA_039797805.1 Verrucomicrobiota bacterium | reverse complement strand
GGAGCGAGGCTGGACCGATGGCGAACGGGTGTTGCTGCGCCGACACGCCTTCCGTTTCGCGCATCTGGGCGAGAGAGTGCTCCGAACGGAAACGGCCTGCATCACCGCCGTCGCGGTGATCAAGACAAAGCTCGGTTTGCTCTGAACAGGGCCGCCGTCGGCTGGCGGCCCCCCTTGCCGAGTCGCTTCACGCAGGTCCAGCCGGGCGGAGAGACCTCCTGTTCACCAGGCATTTCGAACACCACGACGGGGTCGGGCTTGTCTGCGAGCATCGCGTCCAATCGCGCAAAGATCTTCAGCGCCACCGTCCCGATGATTTCATAGGGTGGATCGATGAATACCAAATCGGGCGGGGTCCCGGGCAGCGTGACCGTTGCGTCCGCCGTCACCACCTGCAGGCCTTCCGCTGATCTCCCGAGGCTCTTGCAAACTGCAGCCAGGTTCTGACGGATGAAACCGGCCGTCCGGGCATCCTTTTCCACGAAAACCCCGCCTGAAGCTCCGCGGCTCAAGGCTTCCAAGCCATAGGCACCGCTGCCGGCAAAAAGATCGAGAAACGTGGCTCCCGGCACTCTGGCTGCCAAACTGGAGAACACGGCCTGGCGCAACGCATCGGTCGCAGGCCGCACCGCATCACCTTTGGGCAGGGTGAGCGGGATTCCGCGGGCAAGACCTCCGGTGATGCGCATGATTTGCAGAAATCGTGGATTTGCCGAAAAATCAACCCTTTGGCGGAACACTTTCCAGCCACGGGGGTTGAAACATAGCATTTGCTCCCTGCCTGCCATCACTATTCTCTCCGCGATTGAGGGACGTCATCCTGACCTGACTGACTTTCCTCGCTCGTAAAGGCAATGCCTTACCCAGTCCACCAAGCATGTTTTCCCGACCAACAGTTCGGCTGACCCTCATCAGCCTGCTCCTTGCGGTTGCCCCGGTTCGGGGTGACGAGGAAAACCTTTGGCCCATCTATGTGCAACGGAAGGACGCGGCCACCGGTACCGTGACCACGCAAGGCCTGGGTCCCTTGCTGTTCGCCCGGTCTGGGCCATCGGAAATCAAAGGAGTGCGCCCATTCACCATGGAGGCGGTCTCTGACGACGGAGAGACGGGCAACTTGCTCTACCCGTTCTTCACCTGGCGCCGGCAGTCGGACGGCTTTCAAGCCTTCAGCGTTTTCCAGCTGATCAATCTCAGCAAACAACCCCCGGCAGCGGGGCCGGGTTCCGAGACCACCGACTCCAGCCTCGATATCTGGCCCCTCTATTTTTCGCGGCAATCCGACGACCCGGCCAGCCGCTACCGGGCCGTATTCCCTTTCGGGGGCACGCTGAAAAACCGTTTTGGCCGCGACCGGATCGACTTCACCCTGTTCCCGCTCTACGCCCGGACCCAAAAATCCGGCCGGCAAATCACGCACGCCCCGTGGCCTTTCCTTCGGTTCTATTCCGGGGACGGTTGCAACGGTTTCGAATTCTGGCCTCTCTATGGCCGCAATCGCCAGGCCGGAGAATACGATCACCGTTTCTGGCTCTGGCCCCTGGGTTACAAATCGGTCGACCACCTCTCGGAGCCCGTACCCGATGTTAAGGTCGGCTTTCTACCCTTCTATTCGCGTGACACCGGTCCGGGATACATTCGCGAGAACTTTGCCTGGCCCTTTCTCGGGTACACGCGCATCACCGCGCCGTATGCCTACCAGGAGCAGCGCTACCTCTGGCCCTTTCTGGTCCAGGGCAAGGGCGACGGTCGCCTCGTGAACCGCTGGGCTCCCTTCTACAGCCACTCGATCATCAAGGGTTCGGAGAAACATTGGCTGCTCTGGCCGCTGTTCCGCAGCCAGCGCTGGCAAGCAGACGGCCTCGCCCAGGAAAAGACCTCCATCCTCTTCTTCCTGTATTGGGAGCTCGAACAGCGCAGCCTGAGCCACCCGGCCGCCGCACCCGCCCGCAAGACCCACTTCTGGCCGCTGCTCAGCCTTTGGGACAATGGCGCCGGCAACCGGCAGGTCCAGTTCCTCAGCCCGATCGAGGTCTTCTTTCCGCAAAACGACACCATGCGGCAGCTTTGGTCCCCGCTTTTCGCCGTCTATCGCTACGACCATCAGCCCGACAACACCACGCGCCACTCCCTCTTGTGGGATGCCGTGACCTGGAGAAAAGGGCCCACCGATCGGGAATTTCACCTGGGCCCCGTCTTCAGCGTGCAGGCTGACGCGTCGCGCAAGCGCATTGCCCTGGGCAACGGTTTGCTGGGTCTGCAGCGCAAGGCAGAGGGCCGCTGGCGATTCTTCCTGTTCGATTTTCAAAGAAAAGACACTAACAAGGCTGAACAAGCCACGCCATGACCTATCTCACCGCCATCATTGGCCACATCGGCGGCACCGTCCTTCTGCTGGTGCGCTCGCTACAGTACCTCGGCACCCTGCCGCGCCAGCGGCATCGTTTTGTCGAGCAGTGCTATCTCATCGGCTACACCTCGCTGCCCATCGTCACGATCCTGAGCTTTTTCATCGGCAGCGTACTGGCGCTCCAAAGCGGCTACAGCATGGAGAATTTTGGAGCCAAACAGTTCATCGGCACGCTGGTCGGCCTGACCATGGCGCGCGAACTCGGCCCCGTCATGGTCGCCATCCTCATCGCGGGCCGGGTCGGCTCGGCCATCACCGCGGAGCTGGCCTCAATGAAGGTCTACCAGGAGATCGACGCGCTCAAGACCATGAACATCCCGCCGGAGCGCATGCTCGTGTTGCCCAGGATCGCCGCAATCGTGGTCATGATGCCCGTGCTGGCCATCATTGCCAACCTCTGCGGCTGGTACGGGGGCGCCCTGGTCTGCGAATATACCCACTCCATCTCCGTCGACAGCGAATCCTATTTTGCCGCCTTGAAGGCCTACATGAAGGTGCGTGACGTGACCGATGGTTTGATCAAGGCCGAGGTTTTCGGGTCTGTCATCGTCACGGTCTGCTGTTACATCGGGCTGAACACCCAAGGCGGTCCCCGCGAGATCGGCGCCTCGGTCACCAAGGCGGTGGTCACCTCGCTCATCCTCATTCTCGTGCTCGACTACTTCGTCACCAAGGCCCTTCTCCTGTCATGAGCAGCCCCCAAGCTTTCACCGCCTCCCCTTTCCAGGGCCGGACCTTCGGCATCACCGTCTCCGGGCTGAACAAGAGTTTCGGCCCGAACAGCGTGCTGCGCGACATCAACCTGGAGATCAAGCCGGGCGAAATCTTCTGCATCATGGGCCCCAGCGGCTCCGGCAAGACGGTGCTGCTGAAACATATGGCCGGACTCGAACTGCCCACGAGCGGCGAGGTCCGGATCGGGGATTTCGATGCCTCCGATCCGGAGACCCGCAACAAGGTCCACCTTGCGCTCGTGTTCCAAGCCGGCGCGTTGTTCAACTCGCTCTCCGTCTATGACAACCTCGCACTCTATCCGCGCGAGCACCGGGAATGCAACGAGGCGGGCATCCGTGATCGGGTAATGCACGCGCTCTCGATCCTTTCGTTGGAAAAGGCGGCGCAGAAATTCCCCTCGGATCTGTCCGGCGGCATGAAGAAGCGCGTCGCCATCGCCCGCGCCCTCGTGATGGAACCCCAGCTCCTCCTCTATGACGAGCCCACGTCGGAGCTCGACCCGGTGATGTCCGCCACACTGACCGAGATCATCGCCACCCTCCGCGAGCAGACGGCGGTCACGAGCGTCGTCGTGACCCATGACCGCGATCTGGCCTTCAACATCGCGGACCGCATCGCGTTCGTGATGGACGGCGCCATCCGCGGGGTCGGCACGCTGGCCGACTTCAAGAATCCGACCGATCCGGTCATCGCCAATTTCCTCAATCCGGTCATCGACCTGAAGAATCCCCGTTTCAAACAACTGGAGAACAGCCATGAATAACAAAGCTCAAACCATCCGCGTAGGCCTCTTTTTCCTGCTCGGCCTCGCCCTAGCCTGGATCACCTTCGAGTCGCTCAACAGCGGTCAGGGCCTCACGAAGAAGGGTTATACCCTCATCGCCGGCTTCGCCAACCTGAAGGGCCTGAAGACCGGGGACGAAATCCGCATGGCCGGTGTCAAGATCGGGGCGGTCAAGCTCACCCGTCTCGCCGGCAGCCGCGTCGAGGCCGTGCTGACCATCGATCCCAAGGTACAGATCCCGAACGACGCCGTGGCCAGCGTCGAGCAATCGAGCCTGCTAGGCAGCAACTACCTCGGGCTCACCTTCGGCACTCCGGGCCGGCCCATTCTCAAGGACGGCGAGGAAATCCAGACGAAGGCCACCGTGGACATGAGCGAGGTCATCAGCCAGCTGGGCAACCTCGGCTCCAAACTGGAGGCGGTCATCGGCGAGATCGGCAAGTCCATGGGCACGAGCGGAGACCAGGGGGGAATTTTCCAGCGCATCGACAAACTCGTCACCGACAACGGCCCGAAACTCACCGAGGCCATCGCCAACCTGCAGGAGGTCACCGCCAAGATCAACAAAGGCGAGGGCACCTTCGGCAAGCTCGTGAACGACGCCAAACTGCACGACGAACTGCTCGCTTCGATTGGCGAGATCAAGCAGGCCGCGGCCGATGCCAAGTTATTCATGGGTGACGCCAAAGGCATCGTGGCCGACGTCAAAAGTGGCAAAGGAACCCTCGGGGTTCTCCTTTACGATGACGCGACGGCCAACAGCCTGAAGGTTTCCCTCAACAATCTCCGGGAGGTATCCGACAAACTCAACAGCGGCCAGGGCACTCTGGGGAAACTCATCTCCGACGACAGTCTCTATCTCAGCGTCCAGTCCACGATGAAGAAGGCGGACCGCATGATCGACGGTCTCGGGGACCAGGGTCCCATCACCGCGGTCGGCGTGGCGGCGCAGTCGCTGTTCTGACGCAACTGTCCAGAACCCTCCCCGGCCGCGGGACATTCGCGGCAAGGGTTTCCGACACATCCCTCGTTTGACAATCCCTCCGGCCGGGATTGCAGATCGACCCGGCGGCACGAGGAGACCCATGCATACAACACTCTTGTCATGGCCCTATCCCTGGCCACGGTAGGGAGAAGCCCTTGATGTTGTTTTCCACCCAACGGCCGGTCTCCATTGTCCACCTGCTCAACCGTCTGAGTCTGCTGCTGTTGCTGTTCGTGGTCGGCGTCCGGGCCGCCGACCAGACGGTTCTCCCCCGCTGGGCAAAGGGCCTGCACGAACGGTCGCCGCTGATTGTCGGAGCCACGACCGACAGTTACCCCTACGGCTACCTGGACGAAAAGGGGGCGATGCAGGGGTTCTCCGTCGAGGTCACCGACGCGGTGGCCCGCGTGATGAACCTGCCGATCCAGCGCGTGGCCGCTCCTGGCCGCGCGTTGCAACAACGCTTCCAGGCGGGTGAGTTTGATCTGCTGCAGTTGTACAGCGAAACACCGGAGCGTGGGAACTACGCTGAGTTCTCCCTCCCTTTTCTGACCCTGAAAGGAGCGATATTCATCCAGAGGAAGGACAGTCCGATAAAGAAACTAGAGGACCTGAACGGTCGGAAATTCGCCATCATCGGCAAGGGTAGCATCGGGGAGCAGTTTCTTCGGGATCACAACATTCAGGTGACTCCAGTCTACGTCAGCTCCGCGGAGGAAGCCCTCCGCCTGGTCGATCGCGGAGAGTGTGCCGCCAGTTTCATTTCGATGCTCACCGGCCTCTCGGTTTCCGTGCACCACCACATCACCGGGGCGGTGATCTTCGATCAGCCGCTGGAGGACTACGACGTTCGCCATTGCTTCGCCGTACATCGTGGCGATGCCGAATTGTTGGCGCGGCTGAACGAGGGCCTGGCTATCCTTCACCAGAGCGGCGAGTATCAGCGCATCTACAAACACTGGTTCGGCCAGTTCGACCAACCACTGATCATGAGGGAAACCCTCATTGCCTGGGGAATCGGCTTTCTGGCGCTGGGTTTCTTGGCGGCACTCGGTGCGTACCTTCGCCAGCGCACCCTGCGCCGGCGCATCACCCGCCAGGCCGCGGAACTGGCCGAGCAACAGGAGTTGTTGCACGCCCTGTACGATAATCTTCCTTTCGTCGTATGTTTGCTGGAGGACGTCCCCTCACGACCGCGCGTCCTCTCCCTCAATCGCCAGGGAGAGCCGTATTTTGGCCTGCCGGCACGCGATGCCGCCGGCCGGTTGCTCAGCGAACTGCCGCTCGAGATCGAATGGCGCCGTCACCTTCTTGATCTCCTCAAACAGGTGCCCAATCACGCCGGCTTCGTCCGGGAGGAGCGTGGTCTGTCCTCCTCCCAGAAGCGTTTCGTCTTTACCCTGCAACCCTTGACTCCCGGGCCTGGCGGTCTGAATCGCACCTGCCTGTTGGCCGAAGATGTCACCGAACGGCGCGCTCTTGATGACGAAATCGCCCAGTCCCGCAAGCTGCGCGCCGTCGGCGAACTCGTCGGGGGAATCGCCCATGAATTCAACAACCTGCTCACCCCGATTCTGCTGCAGACGAGTTCCATCAAGCTTGATTGGCCAAATGATCCCCGCCTGCACGAGGCGATTTCGATCATCGCCAGTGCCGGCCAGCGGGGAGCTGAACTCACGCGCCGCCTGCTCACTTTCGGGCGCAAGACAGAAAGCCGGATCGAGACCGTCCGTCTCGCCACCATCGTCGATCAATCCTTTGCCCTGATGCGGCTGACCCTCGATCGCAGGATCCAGTGGCAGAACAACGTTTCTCCCGACCTGCCACCGTTGCACGTGAACGTGACCGATCTCAATCAGGTGCTGGCCAACCTAATCCTCAACGCCCGCGACACCCTGCTCGACAAATTGGCGATCCACCGCAGCGGCTGGGTTCCTGCGATCACGATCGAGGCTTCTGAGGAGCCCCCCTACGCTATGTCGGCCCTCATCGAGAAATCAGCCAAGGACTCCGTCCTGGGCTGGCAGCGACTGACGGTCCGGGACAATGGCATGGGTATGGAAGCATCGGTTCGGGAGCGCATTTTCGAGCCATTCTACACCACCAAGGACGTGGGCAAGGGCACCGGCTTGGGTCTGGCCACCGTCTGGCACATCATCACCGAATGCGGGGGGCGAATCGAGGTGGAATCCTCGCGCGGTGAAGGTTCGGCCTTTCATGTCTGGCTCCCCATGATAGCCGCCCCGGGCACCCAGCCCGCGGAAGATCCTGATCCGATCCGGATGAGCCATGCTCAAGCGAAGGTCTTTGTGGCCGACGATGACGAACTGGTCGCCCGCACCATTTGCACCGCTCTCACGCGCTCCGGCCACGCCGTGCACCGAGTCGGCGATGGCGCAACCGCGTGGCAGCGCCTCCAGGAAGAACACACTCAATACGATCTGGCCATCCTCGACGTGAACATGCCGGGGATGGATGGCATTGAACTCGCCCATCGCCTGAGATCGCGCCTCGGTTTTGCCGGAAAAATCATGATCGTGAGCGGCAGATTGGGATCCAACGATCTCACCGAGCTCACTCAGGCGAAGGTGGACGCCGTCCTCACCAAACCGTTCGAAATTCGGGAATTCATCAACACCGTCGACAGCTGCCTCAAGGAGCCAGGAGGTGATGAAACACCAGCCAGGCCAGACGAAAAATGAATCCAGCCGGACGGCAGCACGCGCGGCCCCGCACGTGACCGGAATGCAAAGATGGTATCCCGGCAGTCGCGGGAGGACGGCGGCCCACCCGCGGCAAGACCGCGCTGCGTCGGATCAGGTTCGCGGACCGCCCTGCGAGAAATAGCGGGCGCGCAATCGGAGACCGTTGAGGCGGATGAAGCCGGTCGAATCACTCTGGTTATACCACGACTTCACGCCTTCCATGGAGGCAATCTTGTCGTCGTAGAGTGAATACTTGGATTTCCGTCCGCAGGTGATGATGTTGCCCTTGTAGAGCTTCAGGCGGACGGTGCCGGTGACGTGCTTCTGGGACTCGTCCACCAAGGCCTGCAAGGCCTCGCGTTCCGGGGCGAACCAGAAGCCATAATAGACGAGCTCGGCGTACTTCGGAATGAGCGAATCACGAAGGTGCATGACCTCGCGATCCATCGTCAGGGACTCGACCTGCCGGTGGGCGTGCATGAGAATCGTGCCGCCCGGGGTCTCGTAGACGCCGCGGGACTTCATGCCGACAAAGCGGTTTTCCACGAGATCCACCCGGCCGATCCCGTGCTTGCCTCCGAGCTCATTCAAGGTCTTGAGCACACCGGCTGGCGTGAGCTTCTTGCCGTTTACCGCGACACAGTCGCCCTTAACGAAATCGAGTTCGACGTATTCAGCCTTGTTGGGGGCATCTTCCGGCGAGACCGAAAGCTTGAACATCGCCTTGTTGGCCTTTGTCGTCGGATCGAACCAGGGATCCTCGAGGATGCCCGCCTCATAGGAAATATGAAGGAGGTTGCGGTCCATCGAGTACGGCTTCTTGAGGGATGCCTCGACGGGAATGCGGTGCGTGCGGCAATACTCGATCATCTCGGCCCGGCCGGGAAACTCGTTGCGGAATTTCTCAATTTTCCACGGGGCGAGGATCTCCAAACGCGGGTTGAGCGCCATGTAGGTCAGCTCAAACCGGCACTGATCGTTGCCCTTGCCCGTCGCTCCATGGGCGACCGTGTCGGCCTTTTCCTTGCGGGCGATGTCGACCTGCGCCTTTGCAATCAGCGGACGGGCGATCGACGTGCCGAGGTAGTACTGCCCCTCGTAGATCGCGTTGGCGCGGATCATCGGGTAGATGTAGTCGCGGGCGAATTCCTCCACCAGATCCAGCGTGTAGTGCTTGGACGCCCCGGTCTTGCGTGCCTTGGCCGGCAAACCTTCAAGCTCTTCCTCCTGCCCGATATCGGCAGCAAAAGTGACGATCTCTGCGTCGTAGGACTCCTTGAGCCATTTGACGATGACCGAGGTGTCGAGGCCGCCTGAATATGCTAGTACAATCTTCATGGTAAAGGGACAGTGTTGGTCAATTGCGGTGAAAGCGGCAAAGTAAAAAACACCTATTACTTCTTCAAAAGAACAGGAGGATTGCTTTTGTAGGCAAGGTCCAGATGCTAACCCCGCCAATGAAGCACGCCTTACAACGGCAGGATCCGCGCCACGCACCGGCTTTCACCTTGGTTGAAATCATGGTGGTGGTGGTCATAATCGGTCTGCTTGCGGCGCTCGCCATTCCGGCGTTTCAACGCAATCAGCGCGCCACCCAAAACGCCCGCGTGATCAATGATTATC
>JBDKHE010000482.1:0-4029 GCA_039797805.1 Verrucomicrobiota bacterium | reverse complement strand
ACCTACCTCGGCAGGTCCGCCGCTCTGTCAGTCTCACGCGACATCACTGAGCGCAAACGTGCGGAGGAGCGTGACCGTCTTGCCAGGGAAGAATGGGAACGGACGTTCAACGCCATCCCGGACCTAATCTGTATCCTCGACACTGAACACAGAATTCTCAGGGCGAACACTGCGATAGCGAAAAAATTGGGAGTGGCACCGGCGGAGGCGGTAGGGCTTACCTGCCATCATGGGGTGCATGGCACCCAAAGTCCGCCGGACTTCTGCCCGCATGCCATGCTGCTCCGTGACCATAAGGAACATACTGTGGAGGTTCGGGAGGACCGACTCGGGGGAGATTTCCTGGTGACCTGTACGCCCCTATGGAACCAGGAAAGGCAGTTGATCGGGAGTGTTCATGTAGCCCGCGACATCACTGAGCGCAAGCTAGCGGAGGAGGCGTTAAAGGAAAGCGAAGCCAAAAATCGCGCTTTGTTAGCGGCCATTCCTGACAATATGTTTGTTTTCAGCAAAGAGGGGTTCTTCATTGCTTGCAATGCTGTTGATCCCGATCTGCTGTTGCTGCCCCCGCAAGCATTTCTCAATAAACACGTTTCCGAAGTACTGTCCCCTGAAATGGCGACTATGACTCTTGATAAATTAGAGAAGCTGTTTCAGAGCAGACAGCCACAAATGTATGAATACCAGGTTGAGATAAGGGGCCAACCCACCTACTTCGAAGCACGAATTGTGATCGCTTCGGAAGACAGCGCGTTAGCCATTGTTCGCGATATCACCGCGCGACGGCGCGCTGAGTTAGCCGAACGCGATGAGCGGGCCGACCGGGAATTGGTCGGCTGCATTGCGACCGAGGCCATCAACACAAACCACCTGATCGGTTTCCAGCAGGTGGTGCTGCCGCTGCTCGGCAAGGCGCTGGACGTGAGCCGGACCTATGTTTTCACGTACCGGCACGATTCGCAGATGATGGACAACACCGCCGAATGGGTGGCGCCGGGCGTAACCCCGCAGCAGAGCAACCTGCAGGGCATGTCCGCAGATCCAACAAGGTGGTGGATCGCTACGCTGATGCGCGGCGAGGCGATCCAGTTTGCGGATATTGAGGATATACCGGACGAGAGTACAATCAATGACCTGCGGTCCCAGGACATCCGGGCTGTTTTGGTGATTCCGCTCTTCATCGGGACCCGGTACTGCGGCTTCATCGGGTTGGACGAATGCCGTTGCCGACGCGAGTGGACGCCCCGGGAGCGGAATCTGCTCGCCGAGGTCGCAGGCATCCTCATGGGCGTGTGGGCAGAAGATGCGGCGAAACTGAACGAGTCCTACTTATCGACAATCCTGGAGAATCAGCCGGGTCTGGTATGGCTCAAAGACACCCAAAGCTGTTTCCTTGCCGTCAACAGTGCCTTTGCTGTTTCATGTGGTTTGGATGATCCGTCCCAACTCAGAGGCAAAAGCGATCTGGACATTTGGCCGGTACACTTAGCTGAAAAATACAGGGCTGACGATGCGGTTGTCATGGCTGAGGGAAAGCCGAAGATCCTTGAAGAACTCATCTTCGATCAAGGCGTGATCAAGTGGTTCGAGACTTTCAAGTCCCCCGTGTTCAACGACCAGGGGGACGTTATCGGCACTACCGGTTTTGCCCAGGACATCACCGAGCGCAAACTGGCGGAGGAGGCCCTACGGGAATCCGAGCGGAGACTGGCAGACGTCATCGAGTTTCTGCCGGACGCGACGCTCGCGATTGATCGGGACAAGCGCATCATCGTCTGGAACAAGGCCATCGAGGAGATGACGGGCATTTCATCCGCGGAGATGATCGGCCAGGGGGCTTATGCCTATGCCCTCCCGTTTTACGGTGAGCGAAGACCGTTGCTCATGGATCTCGTCTTTGCAGACTCGGCGGAGACGGCCGCCCGCTATCCCGCGATCACCCGCCAGGGCGGCACGCTGATCGCCGAAGTGTTCTGCAACGCGTTTTACTCCGGCAGAGGCGCATGGGTCTTTGTCAAAGTATCACCCCTGCACGATGCCGCCGGCCAGGTCATCGGCGCCATCGAGAGTATCCGCGACATCACCGAGCGCAAGCGGGCCGAAGAAGCGCGGCGTGAGAGCGAGGAACGCTTCCGCATGCTGGCCTCGGAAAGCCCGATCTCCATCGTGGCCTTTGACCAAGATGGACAAGTGACCTTTGTGAGCGACTGGCACCTGACGAAATTCGCGAAGGGCCAACTGGGGCCGGAGTTCTTCTTGGCACGCAAGGTCTGGGAACTGCCCAGCCTGATCAGCTCGGGCGAAACGGATAAGGTGCGGAGGATTCTTGCCGGAGAAAGCGTCTGCGCAGACGAGGTTTACGTCCCGAGCAACAGTATCGGCAGGGAGGCCTACCAGAGCATGCGGGGAGTCCCGTTCCGGCGAGATGGCGCAATTGTCGGCGGGGTTCTCATCCGCGAGGACATCACCGAGCGCAAGCAGGCGGAGGAGTCGTTGCTGGCCAGTGAACGACGCGCCAGAGTGCAGCGAACAGCCCTGGCGCAACTCGCTCTGCATCCCTCCTTTGCCGAAAGCGATACCTCCCGTGCCTTCCAGGTTGTTGCCAAAAGCATCGCCGAAACCCTCGATGTCGCGCGGGCCAGTATCTGGACCTTGAGCGAGGACGGTTCGAGAATGCACTGTCGCACACTCTACCAATCAGATAGCACGACCTTCAGCAGCGGGGCCGAGCTCGTAAATTCCAGCTTTCCCTGCTATTTTAAGGCGATAATGACGGAGAACCGCATTTATGCCGAAGATGCACAAAACGACCCACGTACCAGCGAGTTGACTGAAACCTACCTGAAGCCGCTGGGCATTACCTCAATACTTGACTCGGGGATTATCATAGAAGGATATCTCAGGGGTGTCGTCTGCTCCGAGCACCTTGGGCCCATCCGGCAATGGCATCCCGACGAGGAGGCGTTTCTCTCCACTGTTGCCGCCATGGTTGCCCAGTTTCTTGTCAATGTCGAGCGCAAGCAGGCGGAGGAGGAGCGTGAGATTCTCCAGGCCCAGCTCATCCAGGCGCAGAAGATGGAGTCGGTGGGCCGATTGGCCGGGGGCGTGGCCCATGACTTCAACAACATGCTGGGGGTCATTCTGGGCTACACTGGACTGGTCCTCGAACAGACGAACCCGTCTGATCCGCTCTCAAAATATTTGCAGCAAATCCACAAGGCCGCCGAGCGCTCCGCCGATCTCACCCGCCAACTACTGGCCTTTGCCCGCAAGCAGACCGTGGCGCCTCAAGTGCTCGACCTCAACAATACCGTGGAGGGCATGCTCCGCCTGCTGCGGCGGCTCATCGGCGAGGACATCGATCTGGCCTGGCTGCCGGGCAGGGAACTGTGGCCTGTGAAGATGGACCATTCCCAGCTTGACCAGATCCTGGCCAACTTGTGTGTCAACGCCCGGGATGCCATCGCCGGTGTGGGCAAGGTCACCATCGAGACGGCCAACACGGTGTTCGATGCGGAATACTGCGCCCGGCACGCGGGCTTTGTCCCCGGCGACTATGTACTGCTTGCGGTCAGCGACAATGGCTGCGGCATGGATGCCGAGACACTCTCCCGCATCTTCGAGCCCTTCTTCACCACCAAGGAGGTGGGCCAGGGTACCGGCCTGGGCTTGGCCTCGGTGTATGGCGCGGTCACGCAGAACAACGGTCTTATCAATACTTACAGTGAGCCCGGCCAGGGAACGACCTTCAAGATCTACCTGCCTCGCCACACTGACATCGTGGTGCAGGCAACGGCAGAACCCCAACAGGCGGCAGCGCGGGGCAGCGAGACCGTCCTTTTGGTGGAGGATGAGCCGATGATGCTTGAACTGACCATGTCCATGCTGGAGCAGCTCGGCTACACCGTGCTGGCAGCCCGCACCCCCGGCGAGGCCATGCGCCTGGCCCGTGAGCACTCCGGCTCCATCGATCTGCTCATCACCGACGTGGTCATGCCGGAGATGAACGGCCGCGACCTGGCCGGGAAC
>JBDKHE010000481.1:0-2593 GCA_039797805.1 Verrucomicrobiota bacterium | reverse complement strand
CGTGCTTGCGACAGGGGGGTGGGGGCGCCTCAGCGCGGGGGGCGTGCCTCGTCGTCGGCGTCGCCGGCATCGTCGTCGTCTTCCGGCAGGTCCTCGTCGTCGCCGAGGGCCTCGGCCTCGTAGAGCCGGTCGGCGTTGATCCGGGCGGCCTCGGCGAGTTCGTGCAGTCTGGCCTCTTCCGCACGGCGGGCGGCGCGCTCGGCGTCGATCTGTGCGCGACGCTCGTCGAGGAAGTCCTGAATGGCGAACACCAGTTCGCGCGTGCCCTCGCTCTTCAGCGCCGAAATCTCGAAATGACGTTCCACCGGCCCGTAGGCTTCGAGGAAGGCGGCAACCCGGGCCGCGCGCTCTTCTTCCGGGATCAGGTCGAGCTTGTTCAGTGCCAGCCAGCGCGGCTTGGCATGGAGTTCGGCATCGTACTTGCGCAACTCCTCGACGATCGCCTGGGCATCACGGACCGGATCCGCCTCGGGATCGAACGGTGCCAGATCCACCAGGTGCAGCAGCACATGGGTTCGTTGCAGATGGCGCAGGAACTGGTGGCCGAGGCCGGCTCCCTCCGCTGCCCCCTCGATCAGGCCGGGGATGTCGGCGATCACGAAACTGCGGTTTTCCGCGGTGCGCACCACCCCGAGATTGGGGGCCAGCGTGGTGAAGGGATAATCCGCCACCTTGGGCTTGGCCGCCGACACCGAGCGGATGAAGGTCGACTTGCCGGCGTTGGGCATGCCGAGCAGCCCCACATCGGCCAGCACCTTCAGCTCCAGGCGCAGGTTCAGGCGCTCGCCTTCCTGGCCCATGGTCTTTTGCCGCGGCGCACGGTTGATGCTGGACTTGAAGTGGATGTTGCCCAGGCCGCCGCGGCCGCCGCGTGCGAGCAGCACCTTCTTCTCGTCCTCGTCGAGGTCGGCGATCAACTCGCCGCTGTCGAGATGGGTGATCACCGTGCCCACCGGAAAGCGCAACACGATGTCCTCGCCGCCCTTGCCGTAGCACTCCTTGCTGCCTCCGTTTTCGCCGCGTTCGGCGCGGAAGCTGCGGGTGTAGCGGTAATCGATCAGCGTGTTCAGGTTGCGATCGGCCACCGCATAGACGCTGCCGCCGCGGCCGCCATCGCCCCCGCTGGGCCCGCCCTTCGGGATGAATTTCTCGCGGCGAAAGGTCGCCACGCCATTGCCGCCGTCACCGGCGATGACCTCGATGCGGGCTTCGTCGAAAAATTTCATACCTGATCAACCTTGAACGTCAGAGGAGGGCACCGGGGTGCCCGGGCCGGGAAACGGGGCCGGAAATGAAAAAGCCCTACCGCAAGGATAGGGCTCAAGTAATGCAAGATGCGCGACCGCGAGGAATCAGGCGGCTTCGGGCACGATGATCACGGTGCGACGACGGGCCGGGCCCTTCACCGCAAACTTCACCACGCCATCCTTCAGCGCGAACAGGGTGTGATCCTTGCCGATGCCGACGTTGTCGCCCGGATGGTATTCGGTGCCGCGCTGGCGAACGATGATGTTGCCGGCAACGACGAACTGACCACCGTAGCGCTTCACGCCCAGTCGTTTCGATTCCGAGTCGCGGCCGTTACGCGAACTACCGCCAGCTTTTTTGTGTGCCATATCGGATTACCTCCCTACGCCTTAGGCCGAGATCGCTTCGATACGAAGCTCGGTGTAGTTCTGACGATGTCCCTGATGCTTCTGGTAGTGCTTGCGCCGGCGCATCTTGAAAATCTTGATCTTGTCGTGGCGACCGTGGGAAACCACGGTCGCCTTGACGGAAGCCCCGGCCACCACCGGCGTACCGATCTTAGCGGTCTCGCCTTCGCCGACCATGAAAACCTGGTCGATGGTGATCTCGGAACCCACGTCGGCCGGTATCTGTTCTACCTTGATCTTTTCGCCAATGGCAACGCGATACTGCTTGCCACCGGTTTTTATCACCGCGTACATGGTGCTGCTCCAGTTGATGGGTTTGCAAAGAATCGGCCATGATAGGGGGCGGATTCACGAAAGTCAATGTTAATCAGTGTGCTAGGTACGGAGAGCGATGACGGACAAGGCGTGGGTGCAGTTTCTGCTGGTGGGGGTGCCGGTGTTGTCCCTGATCGGAGCCTGGGGGGCCTTGCGCACCGTCAGTCGCTGGCGGGCGCAGCGTCCCCGTTCCTCCGCTACGCAAAAAGACCTGTCCGGACGGTGAGGATTGGTAAGATTCGTGTCTGATCATCCAGCAGCTCCAGGACCTACATGGCGTTCAAGGCCGAAACCTGCGTCGCGCACCACATCGGGGACCGCAAGGAACAACAGGACCGCGTCGGTCTCTTTGCCCATCCGGCTCGCGCCGGCGTCATGCTTGCGGTACTGGCCGACGGCATGGGCGGCTTGAGGGGAGGCGCGATTGCGGCCGAGCAGGTGGTCATCAAGGCCAAGCAGAACCTGGACGCCTTCGTGCCGGCGGACGAGACGCCCGAGCGCCTGCTCACCTCGGTCATGGAAGAGGCCCACACCGTGATCCGGTTGTCACGTTTCACCAGCGAACAGGAGCCGCACAGCACTGCGGTGGCGCTGCTGATCCAGTCCGATCGTGCCACCTGGGC
>JBDKHE010000480.1:0-2845 GCA_039797805.1 Verrucomicrobiota bacterium | reverse complement strand
GCAACTGAGCGCCCTTGGGTCAGGTGGTTGTCAGCGCAGCCCGGATGCTGCGCAGCAACGCCGGGTCGGTGATGATCTTCAGGGTGCCGTTCACCACGAACTGCACCCCCATGCTCATGATGAGAAAGCCCATGATTTTGGTCATGGCATTGACCCCGACGGGACCGATGAAACGCACCAGGCCGCTGGACATGCGCAGGACTGCGTAGGTTATCAGGGCCACCGTGACGATGCCCGCGATGATGACAGCGTAGTCCGTCCATTCCGTGGCGAAGGAAGTGAAGCCGAGCGTCACGGCAATGGAGCCCGGACCGCTGAGCATCGGCATCGCCAGCGGTGAAAACGAAATATCCACCTTGCGCCGGGCGGCCTCGCGCTGTTCGGCCTCGGTTGAGGAGTCGGTCCGGGGAGCGGAGAGCATGTTCATGCCGATGCCGGTCAGCAGAATGCCGCCGGCGATGCGCAGTCCCGGGATGGAGATCCCGAAGAAGTTCATGATGAACGTACCTCCGACGAGAAAACTAACCAGAATCGCCACCATGTAGACGCAGCCCTTGCGAGCCTGCTCACGACGGCGCTCGTCCGTGTCGCCCTCGGTGATGGCGAGGAACGTGGGGCCGGCAGACAGCGGATTGATGATCGGCAGCAGGCCGACCAGTGTGCCGAGATAGATGCCCCAGAGATGTAGGAGATCGGACATGGATGAATTCGTGCGCCTACGCCTACTGCCCCCGCTCTCCTGCTTCAATCATCGATTATGACATGAGCGTGGGCCGCCCGTGATTTTTCGCACGCTGATGCGATCCGGGCTCCCCGTCGCTGCGCGCCTCTCCTGTTCCCTTAGGGGACCCAATCAACTCGACATGAAATTCCCTCTGGGAAGAGGGGTGCCTGGCAGAGCGGGGTGTGTGGATTGCCGACGGGCAGGAGGATCTTTCGGGCCGAAATTCTACCAAACATCAACCGGCCCTTTCGGCACGGGAATAGCCTCGCGGCGAGGGCTGGCCGGGTCGTCTTCGTCCCGCATGAAGGAGGCGACCATCGCTTCGGGCCGGTACTGGGCCCGCAGTTCCCCAGCGGCATCGAGGAACTGCGCGCGCCAGCTCTCATAGGTGGCGAGGAGGGTCTCAAATTCCGCCCGGGTGCGGAACTGGGTGACGCCCTTCTTGAATTCGCGTGCCGGACCAAAACGCTTGGCGTACCAGGAAGCCGGCTTGCGAAAGAGGCGGCAGCCATGGTCTTCGCCGAAGACTTCGATCATCAGTTCCAGGTGCCGGCGCATCACGGTCGCCCGCTCAGGATAACCGGCCTCGGGCCGGAGCTCGCCAGTTTGCAGGTAATGCAAGGTGTCGCGGAAGATCCACGGATTATAGAAGGCACCCCGCCCGATGCTCACGCCGGCGCAACCGGTCTCGGCAAACATCATTTTCGCGGCCTCCGGGGTGGTGACATCACCGTTGCCGATGACGGGAATGCTTTTGACCGCCTGGACCACGGAGCGGATGCCCGCGAGGTTGACCGTGCCGCCGAAGCCCTGGGCGCGGGTGCGACCGTGGATGAAGATGGCGGCCACCCCGACATCCTCAAGGACCCGGGCGAGATCGGGCGCGGTCAGGTTGTTTTCATCCCAACCGAGTCGCATCTTGGCGGTGACGGGTATCTTCACGGCCTCGACCATGCCGCGAACGAGGGCGGCGGTCTTCTTCAACTCGGTCATCATGGCGGAGCCGCCACCGACGCTCACGACCTTCTTCACCGGGCAGCCCATGTTGATGTCCACGGCGGCGATGCCGAGCGACTCGACGACGAGGGCCGCGTCGCGCATCTCCTCCGGCACGGAACCAAAGAGTTGCACGGCGAGGATCTTTTCCGCCGGGCAGGTGCGGATCAGCTGCAGGCCGCGAGGGTTTTTCTCGAGCAGCGAGCGGGCGTTGACGAGATCGGTCGTGGTCCAGTCGAGTCCGCCGATTTCCCGCACCACGAGCCGGAAGGGCAGGTTGGTGTAGCCCGCCAGTGGCGAGAGAAAGAGATTCGAACCAAACTCGATGGACCCGATGCGCATGCGAGAACCTCA
Source organism: Verrucomicrobiota bacterium (assembly GCA_039797805.1). Lineage (GTDB taxonomy): Bacteria > Verrucomicrobiota > Verrucomicrobiia > Opitutales > Opitutaceae > Lacunisphaera. The sequence goes on along the minus strand of JBDKHE010000480.1, from coordinate 771 downwards.
GCGGGCGGTCACCGCACGCTTCATCCGGGCGATGGCCTCGGTGAGCGTGGCGCGCGGGCAGCCGAAGTTGAGGCGCACGTGGCTGCCGCGGGTGACGCCGAAGAAGGCGCCGTCGCTCAGGCCGACGCCATGGGCCTCGAAGTGGGCGATCGGATCGGCGAGGTTGAGCGCGGAGACATTGAGCCAGGCGAGGTAGGTGGCCTCGATGGGGGCCTCGACCTTCACGCCGGGCAGTTCGCGGGCGACAAAATCGAGCAGGTAATCGCGGTTGCTGCGGAGATAGGCGAGCAGGTCCTGGCGCCAGGGTTCGCAATCGCGGTAGGCGGCCTCGCAAGCCGTGTGGGCCAGCGCGTTGACCTCGGCCACGATGCCGGCGGCGGCGCGGTTGAATTGCGCACGCAGGCCGGCGTCGGGGATGATGGCGATGGAAATGCCGAGGCCGGGCATGTTGTAGGTCTTGCTCGGGGCCATGAGGGTGATCGTGCGGCGGGCGATTTCCTCACCAAGCAGGGCGGTCGGGATATGAGGCAGGTCGTCGAGAATGAGATCGCAATGAATCTCGTCGGAGCAGAGCACGAGGTTGTGCCGGACGCAGAACTCGCCCAAACGCACCAGTTCGTCGCGGCGCCAGACGCGGGCCACCGGATTGTGGGGATTGCACAAAATGAAGAGCTTGGTGCGAGGGGTGACGGCCTGCTCCAAAGCCGCCCAGTCGATTTCCCAGCGCCGGGCGCCGGTATCGAGCACCAAAGGCACCTGCACGGAAACGCG
>JBDKHE010000479.1:0-3032 GCA_039797805.1 Verrucomicrobiota bacterium | reverse complement strand
GCTTGTCCTACGTCGCTATTCCCCTCGGCCTGGTGTCGATGTTCCCGCCGCTGGCCGGCGAGTCATCTTCGCTCGAAAACACCCTGACCCAGCTGGTGTCGATCGGCATCAATGCGTGGATGATTTTCTATCTCCACGGCAACTACGCCCGCGACCGTTTTCCGTCGGACGAGATGAAGGGCGAATGATGGCCACGCCCAAACAACTCGCCCATGTGCTGCGGATTGGTTTCCTGTTGCTGGCCGGCATCCTGAGTTTTCTGATCGGCGCACTCGGCATTTCGGCGGCCGCCAAGGTTGGTAATCCGCAGGCCGTCTACGTGCTTGGCGTCTGCGGAACCCTTTTTATCGCGGCCAGCATCCTGATGCTGCATATCTCGGCCCTGAACTTGTTTTCCATGATGACCGACCCTCGCCGGCCGGTCGTATCGCCAACCACCCTGTGAGGATATTCGTCATGTTGTTGCAAAAGAAAAACATTGGACTGACGCTGGTCAGCCTCTATACCGCGTGTGGCGGCCTGCTGTGTCTGGGCGTGGCCACCTTCTTGTTGTTCGTCTCGGGCGTCCTTTACGGCCAGGACACGGCCCGGCCAGTCGCCATCGTCGGCGGGATTGTGCTGATCCTGGGGATCACGGCGGCTGTGTCTTTGTACGGTCTGGTTCAACGGCGCCACTGGGGCCGCGCCACCACGATGTGGCTCAACGGGATTGGCATTTTCATCGGGCTGCTGACCTTCCTGCCGATCTTGCCCTCGATGGGCATGTCCTCGTCGGCAAAAGTGGCGCAAGTGATTGTGATCACGCTCAGCGTCATGTGCATTCAGTACCTGGCGCGAACGGAAGTCAGCGAGCAGTTCAAAGCCTGACGAAATTGATCGGGGCAGGAGGCTGGTTTGCGGTCCAGCCTCCCGGTCTGCGGGGCTAGTTTGGGGTCGAAGGGGCTGTTTTGCGGAAGAAATTCTTCCATTTCAGGGGACATATTTGTGCCACCCGACCCGACAAGAAAACCGGATGGCCGATTATCTGTAGTGGCCAATACATAGCAGGCGCAACCAAGCCCCCTCAGCAACCACATATCTCTCAACAACCCCTAATCCGCAGTCAATCGAAGCTGACACCCGGCTCAGGCAGAAAAACCAAAAAATGGACGCTACCCCCGCTACAATGGCCGTATGTAATTAAGCGTCAACGACACGTCCATGACTACAACCCCGTCCTACCGTCCAACCACCGAGCTACTTGACTCGACTTCTACCTGGCTCGACTCTCCTTATCTCGCCTTCTCCTCCTGGATAGAGACATTGCCCCTCCGCCCCCGAACAAAAGGCGTCTATAAAAGCATGTTTAACCGGTACGTCGAATGGTGCGAAGACACGCTCCATATCAAGTTCCATCTAACCGAGAAGGGGCATGTCACCGAGTTTCTCAACACGGTGAATCCAAATCTCCCCGAGGATCGAAGAAAACCCATGACCTCGCGGCAGCGACGACAGTATCTGCTTTTGATCGAGCGAACCTTCGACCACCTGAGCCGGATCGGCCTGCAGCGGGACAATCCGGCACGCCAGGAAGGCAGGGATCTCGCCAAGAAGTTCGAATACGGCAAGGACGAGGGGACGGTTTTCCTCGATGTGGAGGAGAGAAGAAGCCTGATCAGGTATGCAGAGGAGCGTTTAGCCTTTCTCGATCTTCAGGGAGACCCTCTCGAAAAATGGCACGAATACAGGGACTTAGCATTAGTCGGGACCATGGTCGGGGCCGGGCTGAAGGTGGCTCTGGCCGGTGGTTTGACGCTTAATTACATAGAAGCGGCGGTCCGGCAGGCCAGGGGGGATGACCACGGCGTCTATATGGACCTCGCCGGCATCACCCGCACCGCGTATCGCCCGCTGGTTCTGCCTTTCGCGCTGCCGCTGATGCGCCGCTGGCTGGTGGTCTATGAGGCGCTGCGCCGGTCTCCGGAGCACGTGCAGACCCTGATCAAACTGACCGAAGAAAAGCGGCTGGCCTTTCCCGGTGGCCGGAACAAGGGATTTGGCTCGCCCAAGAGCCAGAAGCCCTGCAAGAACCCGCAGCTCTCAGCCGTTTCCATCTTCCGGCGCACCAAGGCCGTCTGTGAGGCGGCCGGCATCGCGGGGCGGCGCATCTCGGCCCAGACGCTGCGCAATACCTACGCGGCCGTCCTCATCGAGCAGGGCGTCCCCGACGAACAACTGATGCTCTACCTCGGCCTCTCCTCGATGCGCTCGATCTATCGCTTGCGCACCGCCTATCTCAACCCCACCGGGGCGGAACAGCCCCAGCCTGACACTGATTTCGATCAGCCATAACGAAAGGACAGCAACCAAAATGTGGTTCAAGAACATTCAGCTTTATCGCCTCCCGACCCCTTGGTCCATGGATCTCGCCCGCTTCGTCGAGCAGCTTGAGCGCAACCCCTTCACCCGTTGTTCTGGCAGCGAGCAGAAGCGCAGCGGCTGGGTTTCCCCGCGCAAGGACGGCAGCCTGGTGTTTTCCCTTGGCCAGCAGTGGCTGATCGCACTGCGGACCGAAGAACGCATCCTGCCGTCCTCGGTGATCAACGACGAGGTCAAGGAACGCGCCGAGAAGCTGACCGACAGCCAGGGCTATGCCCCCGGCCGCAAACAGTTGCGAGAATTGAAGGAACGGGTCGCCGAGGAACTCCTGCCGCGCGCCTTCACCCGCAGCAAAACCACCTTCGCCTGGATCGACCCGCAACACGGCTGGCTGGCGATCGACGCCGGCGCCGTCGGCCGCGCCGAGGACTTCATTGAGCAGTTGCGCATGGTGCTCGACGAATTCCCGTTGAAGGCCTTGCACACCCAGCTCTCCCCGCAGGCCGCAATGGCGGACTGGCTCGCCGGCGGCGAAGCCCCGGCCGGATTCACGATCGACCGCGATTGCGAACTGAAGGCCGTGGGCGAGGAGAAATCGGCTGTCCGTTATGTACGCCATCCGTTGAGCGATGAGATGGCCAGCGAGGGGTCGTCTCAGAAAACGGAAAATAAAG
>JBDKHE010000478.1:0-5336 GCA_039797805.1 Verrucomicrobiota bacterium | reverse complement strand
CGCTTGCCGCCGAAATGCATTTCCAGCGCCTCGATCAGACCACGGACTTCTGGTACAACGTCGCGGGCGTTCCGCGCAACTTCACCGGGGCGGCCGTCGGGAGCGGTGGCGGTTTTCGTATCAATCCTGCCTATGGCAAATCCCTGGGCACCGAGATCGACCTGATCGCGGGCTGGACCTTCCGCCCCTACGCCCAGATTGAAGCCGGTGTGGCCCGCTACTACCGCGGAGATTACATCAAACAGTCTCTGGCCGCCGTGGGCTCAAAGAACGCCAACTACGTGTACCTCCAACTGACCGTAAACCTGTAGAACCATGCATCTCCCGATCGGCCATGACATAACCAGTTTCATGGCCGATCTGTTTCCATGAGCGGTTTTCATGGATGGCATGAATTCTTTCAGGCCGGCTAATTCGTAAACGACCCGGCGGTGGCATGTGGCGCGCTAAGAGGGGGTGCATGTCCTTGCACCTACTCCCTCTCACCCGGATGGCCATTCCCGCCACCAGCCAACCCGGCCACGGGGCCGATCGCTCATGAAGTGGCGCGCACTCCGTGACAACGGCCACTGGCCCACTTTGGCCACGTCGTTTCTCTATTTCGACGTCAGCTTCATGGTCTGGACGCTCCTGGGGGCGCTGGGCGCCCTGATCGCTCCCACCCTGCAGCTGAGCGCCGACCAGAAGTTCCTGATGGTCTCCACGCCGATCCTCGCCGGCGCCTTCCTGCGGATCGCGCTCAGCCTGCTCGTGGATCGCATCGGCACCAAGACGACCGGCCTGCTGGCCCAGTTGGTCGTGATCACCAGCCTGGCCATCGCGTGGAAGTTTGGCATCTCCTCCCTGAATGAGGCCCTCTGGCTCGGCGTGGCGCTCGGCCTCGCCGGGGCCAGTTTCGCCGTCGCGCTGCCGCAATCCGGACGCTGGTACCCGCCGCACATGCAGGGCGTCGTGCTGGGTCTGGCCGGTGCGGGTAACATCGGGGTGGTCATTGACCATCTGGCCGCTCCGCGCATCGCAGCCGTCTGGGGCTGGCAGGCGGTCTTTGGCGCGGCGCTGATCCCGTTGGTGTTCGCCTTCGTGCTCTACGCGATCTTCTCCAAGGAGCCTCCCGGCGAGTACAAGAAGAAGAAACTGTCCGACTACGGTCGTCTGCTGGGAGAAAAGGACGCCCACTGGTTCTGCTTCTTCTACACCGTGAGCTTCGGTGGCTTTGTCGGCCTGGCGACCGCCTTCGCCATCTACTTCAGCGACCAGTTCCAGCTCAAACCGGTGCACGCCGGCGAGATGGCGGCCTTCTGCACCCTCGTCGGGGCCATCGGCCGGCCGTTTGGCGGTGCGCTGGCAGACAAGCTCGGCGGGATCAAATCGCTCAGTGTGTTCTACAGCATCGCGGCCGTCGCCATGGTCGTCGCCGCCCTGTTCGACAATCTTTGGATCTGCGGCGGCGCCTTCTTCATCGCCTCGGGCGCCTTCGGCATGTGCAACGGCTCGGTCTTCCAACTCCTGCCCCAGCGCTTTGCCCGCGACATCAGCCTGATGACCGGACTCGTCGGCTGCGGTGGCGGCATCGGCGGATTCATCCTCGGCCGGCTCTTCGGTCTCTCGCAAGAATACACCGGCAGCTACACCAGCGGCATCATCTTCTTTGCCTCCCTGGCCCTGGTCGCCCTCGGCGGGCTCTTCCTCGTAAAGAAGCGCTGGCGGACCACCTGGGGGGCCACGGCCCAGGCCCGCATCTGATCCATGAGCCTGCTCGTCACCACCTGCGCGGTACCCGGTGAAGGTCGCTCCCGCTCCGACGATGCCTTCGCGCATCGGAAGTTTGGCGGCGTCTTCATCGCGGCCGTCGCCGATGGCATGGGCAGCGCCCGCGCCGGTGGTGAGGCCGCCGCCAACGCTACTAGGCGTCTGGTGGAAAACTTCGAGACCTGCCCCTCCGGTTGGTCCTTTGATCGCGCGCTCGTGGAGTTCACCAAGCAGATCAACCACCAGCTCTGCGAGGAGGCGCTGTATCGCTATGGCGCCGAGGGCGCGCTCGGCTGCACCCTCGCCAGTGTCGTGATCTCCGGCGACATGATGTGGGGCGTCAATCTCGGGGACACCGAGGTGTTCCTCCTTCGCCACGGCGAACTCCGCACCCTTTCGGAGCGGCACGCGCTGTCCGGCCAGGATCAATCACACGTCATCACCCGGGGTCTGGGCCTGGAAACAAACATCACTCCGCACCTTTTCTCCTGGCGCGTGGCGGCCGGCGACCGCGTGCTGATTTGCACGGACGGCGTCACGCGACCCCTGCCGACCGATCGGCTGACCGAACTGCTCGCCCGCCAAGCCGATGCCACCAGCCTCGTCCGCACGATCCTTAAGCCCAAGGACGACGCCACCGCCCTGGTCATCGACATCACCGCCACACCAACGGCGGCCGAGGCCGCGCCCGCGCTCGTGGTGCCGGAGGCACTCACGGCCGGCCAGCGGTGGGCCGGCCACACCTTGCTCCGCTCGTTTGACCCCGATGACCGCGTGTGGCTCGCCCGGCGCGAGGGCGACGGCGTCATGCGGGTGCTCAAGTTCGCGCCGCACGACGCCCGGCATGACGAGCGGATCCGCGCCCTCTTCAGCACCGAAATCGCCCGGGCCCTGCGCCTGCAGTCCGCCTGTTTCCCGGCCGTGGAGATTCCCCCGGGGGATCCGGTTTCCTGCTACAGCCTGGAATACATCGAGGCGCCCACCCTGCGCGAATGCCTGAAGGAACGTCCGCTTGTCACGGAGGAAGTCATCGCGCTTGGACGTTTCCTCACCTCGGCCGCCCAGTTCCTGCTCGGCCATGACCTTGTGCACGGCGACATGAAGCCCGAGAACATTCTTGTCCGCCGCCGGGGTATCGCGGCGGAGTTCGTGCTGCTGGACTTCGGTAGCATCGCCCCGCTCTTCGCCCCGCCGTCGCGCGCGGGCACGGCAAGTTACATTGCACCCGAACGCTTTCAGGGCGCGCCTCACTCCGAGCGCACGGAGATCTACGGCATCGGGGTCACCCTTTTCGAAGCGGCCACCCGCACGTATCCCTACGGCGAAATCGAGCGCTTTCAAAACCCGCGCTTCAACACGCCCCGTCGTCCGGCCCGGCTGAACCCCGCCCTGCCCGACTGGCTGGAGGCCGTGCTGCTCCGCAGCGTCGCCGCTGAGACCGGTCAGCGCTACCAGCACTATTCGCAACTGACCTACGACCTCGACCACCCCGACAAGGTCGAGCCCTTCTTTGCTCCCGACACCCCCTTGCTGGAGCGCAATCCGCTGCTCGTCTGGCAGATCGCTGCCGCCCTGCTGGCCGCCCTGAACCTGCTGCAAATCTACCTGAGGAAATGAACCTGCCCTCCACCCAACCCTCGCCGGCCTCCGGCTCCTTTTCACCCGACCAGAAGGAATACCTGCAAGGCTTCATGGCCGGCGTTCTGGCCAGCGGCCAATATGCCTACGTCGGCGCCACCGCCGGCGGCCAGCTCACCGGCTCGCCCGTCGCCGCGGCGACAGGAAACCTCGCCGCACCCGCAGAGGCGACCGTCTTCGGCACGCCCCTCGCCGATCTCTCCAAGCCCGAACGCTGGAAGCACGAGGAGAACGGACTCGATGTCTGGGAGAAGCTCGTGGCCCACGCCGAGGCGGACAAGTTCCCCAACGAGGCCGACACCTTCCGCTTCAAGTTCCACGGCCTGTTCTACGTCGCGCCGGCCCAGGACAGTTTCATGATGCGCCTGCGCATCCCCGCCGGCGAGATCAGCTCGCACCAGCTCCGCGGCCTGGCCGGGCTCGCCACGGAATGCGGCAACGGCACCACCGACATCACCACGCGCGCCAATCTTCAGCTGCGCGAATTCAAGCCCCGCGCCATCGTGCGCGTGCTCACCCGCGTGCAGGAGCTGGGCCTCACTTCCCGCGGTTCCGGTGCCGACAACATCCGCAACGTCACCGCCACGCCCACGAGCGGATTTGACCGCGACGAATTGATCGACGTGCGGCCCTACGCGCACGGACTGCACCACTACATCCTCAATCACCGCGACCTCTACGGCCTGCCGCGCAAGTTCAACATCGCGTTTGACTCCGGCGGCGCCATCTCCGCCGCGGCCGACACCAACGACATCGGCTTTTTCGCCGTCCGCGTGACCGAGAAGACCCTGGCCGACACGCCGGTCCCCGGCGTCGTGCCCGGCATCTATTTTCGCTGTGAAGTCGGCGGCATCACCGGCCACAAGGATTTCGCCCGCGACACGGGCATCCTGCTCCGGCCCGCCGAGCTCGTTCCCGTGGCCGCCGCCATGCTGCGGGTGTTCCGCGAACACGGCGACCGTACCGACCGCAAGAAGGCGCGCCTGAAATACCTGCTCGAAAAATGGGGCGGCTTCCCGCGCTTTCTGGAAGAGAGCCAGAAGAAACTCGCCTTTCCCCTGGTGTACGCGCCGCGCGGTTGCGCCGAGCCACGCCGGCCCGTGCTCAAGCACGGCCATCTCGGCGTCTACAAGCAGGCCCAGTCCGGACTCAACTATGTCGGGGTCGGCGTACCGGTCGGCCGCATGACCGCGAAACAGATGCAACGCCTGGCCGATCTCGCCGACCACTACGGCACCGGGGAACTCCGCCTCACCGTCTGGCAGAGCGTGATCATCCCAAACGTCCCCGACGCCTACTGCGCCACTCTGGTGCGCTCCATCGAGAGCCTGGGGTTCTTTACCGCCGCGCACGCCACCGCCGGCTGCGTCATTGCGTGCACCGGCAACAAGGGCTGCAAGTACGCGGCCGCCGACACCAAGGGTCACGCGCGCGCCCTGATGGCTCATCTTCGCAAGCGCGACATCCCGCTCGACCAACCCGTCAACGTGCACCTCACGGGATGCGCCCACTCATGCGCCCAACACTACTGCGGCGACATCGGTGGCGTGGCCACGAAGCTCGCCGACGGCCGCGAGGGTTACCACCTCGTGCTCGGCGGCGGCCTGGACCAGGAGCAAGGCATTGCCCGTGAGATCTTCCGAGGCGTCGGCGCCGACGAACTCCCCGCCCTGGTGGAGAAAGCCTTGCGCACGTACCGCGACCGGCACACCGCCGGCGAGACCTTCGTGCAATGGACCCGCCGCCACTCCGTGAAGGAACTCCAGGAGATGCTCTCTCAATAATTATTAATGATTCCAGAACTACGATTGGCGTGAAGGCAACCGACCGCCCCGGCCTCTGCACCTCCCATCATTAATCATAAATCGTAAATCATAAATTCCCTCCCGTGAATCCCGCTCCCCTCATTCCCGACAACGCCCCGTTCACTCCCGAGCAACGCGCCTGGC
>JBDKHE010000477.1:0-4196 GCA_039797805.1 Verrucomicrobiota bacterium | reverse complement strand
CTCGCGGCGGAGACCGTGACGCCTGACCAGGTCCGGCGGCTGCAGGAAAACGTGGAGATTCTTGAGGCCCGGGGCATCGCGAAGCGCCACGAGGCAGGAGGTCTCGGGCCCCGTTCGCTCGCCCTCAGCGAAGCCACCGGCGAGGTGTGGGTCGCCAATTACTTCAGTGACACGGTCACCGTGCTGGATGCCATCACCGGCGAACTGCGCGCGACCATCCCGCTCGGGCCGTCCCATGAAAGGTCGTTGTGGCGGCAGGGCGAACTGCTCTCGACCGATGCGCGCATGTGCTATCAGAACTGGTTCAGCTGTGTGAGCTGCCACCAGGAGGATGGCACAGTTGACGGCCTGAACTGGGACCTCGCGAACGATGGCCTGGGCAACCCCAAGAGCGCCAAGGATCTGATCAACGGTCACGACACCGCGCCGGCGATGTGGGGTGCGGTCCGGGCCGATCTCAATGACGGCGTGGCGGGCGGCCAGCGCTTCGAGGGCTACGTGGCCGACGCGGACCGCCAGCGCGCGCTGATGACCTACTTCGGGAATCCCGAGTACGCGCCCAATCCGTTGCGCGGACGCCACCCCGAGGCGGAGGCACGCGGCGCGGACCTGTTCGTCGCCACCGGTTGCAGCATCTGCCACCCGGCGCCGCTCTTCACGGACAAGAAGCTCCACGACCTCGGTTTCGGCACGAAGGCGGACTATCGCTCGCGCTTCGACACCCCGTCGCTGCGCAGCGTGTTGCGCAACGGCCCGTGGTTGCACGACGGCCGGGCCAAGAGCCTGCACGCGGTCTTCACCGAGCATAATCCGCAGGATGTGCACGGCCGCACCAAGGGCCTCACCAAGCAGGAACTGGACGACCTGATCACCTACCTGAAAACCCTCTGATGCGCCGTCCCTCCCAGCCTTTGGTCTACGTCTCCCTTGCCGGCATGGCCGTCGCTCTGGCCGGCATGGCGTGGGCGGCCGATTTTCCCGCGGCATCGCCAGTGGATCCGGCGCAGTACGGCCGGCAACTCGTGCGGGAGGCGGGCACGGCGGGCGACGTTCCGATCACCGGTCACCCGGCCTCGCGCTTCGGCAAGCTTACCAGCCGCACCTGGGTTTATGGCCAGACCTGGCAGCGGGAGAATCTCCGGCCGGTGCCCAATCCGAATCCATCACCCGAGCCGCGACCGGTCCGCAGCCGGCCCTACGATGTCGTGCTCTCGGCCGATGGGAAGAAGCTCTATGTGGGTCTGCTCGGCTCCGAGATGAACCCGGGCACCGAGGTGGCGGTGTGTGACGTCGAACAAGGGGCGGTGCGCCAACGCATCTTGCTCCGGCCCGACGGCGAGCGGGGCGAACCAGGTTCGGGACCGTTCCGGCTGAAGCTGCATCCCGGGGGAAGGTTCCTGTTTGTGACCAACCGGTTTTCCAATTTCGCCAGCGTCATCGACACGTTGAGCGACAAGGTGGTGGCGGAGATTCCCCTCGATTTCTACTGTCAGGACGTGGCGTTCTCCGCCGACGGCAAGACGGCCTGGGTGGTGAACCGCTATCTCGACGAGGTGTTCGTCCTCGATGTGACCGCCGACGGCGCGTCGTTCTCCGCGAAGCTCCGGGTGCTGGGCGGCTTGGACGAGGCGGTCTATCTCGCCGACGGTGGCATCGGTGCGCGGCTGCAGCGAACCTGCGGCACGACCGGGTGCCACGACACGCTCCGCGGCGGGTTCGTCGCCGGGGCCGACCGGCGGGAGAGTTTCATTTCCGCGCTCGACCACGTCGTGCCCGGCCGCCCCGCGGAGAGCCGCTTGCTGCGCGCGGTCACGCGCTCGCGCGATGGTGGCTACGCAGACATTCTGCCGCTCTTCCGCAGTCACGCGGGTCAGACGGTTGTGTTTGGCGACCCGGGGCATGACGAGGATTACAAGGCAATCGCCCGGTGGATCAACGAGACGGAGGCGGGTCCCGGCATCCCGGTGGGCAATCCGCACGCCAAGCCCCGCATCATCGCGGCGAGTTCCGACGGGCGCTTCCTGTTTGTCGGCAACACTGCGACGCAGAACATTTCCGTGATCAGCACGCGGGCCGGCCGCGAAATCGGTGACATCCATGTGCAGAATGTCGTCAACGATCTGAAGATCCACCGCTCGCCGGCCACCGGTCACGACTGGCTGCTCGTCACGACGATGGGCGTTGGTTTCGGCGTGACGCGCGAGCGCGATCCCTGGGGCGGGGAAACGTGGGACCGGAACAATCCCGCCGCGCAGTTCACGGTGAAGCGCAACCTGCAGACCGCCGAAGTGCTGCCACGCGACGAGCAGGAGATCCTCGGCGCCTTCGACGCCGTGGACGGCACCGCCGGGATCAAGTTTCGCGACATTCAAAACGATCTCGTGGCGATCGATGTGACTGCACTCGCCCTGCCGGAGAAAGTCCCCGTCGGCGCCCTCCCGCATTTCCTGCTCGCCAACCGCTACGAAGCGCATCGCACGTGGGTGCGTTACACGTCGGACACGGCGGAATCGATGTTCGGGGACGTGAAGGGGGACATTCCCCCGGACCTGATGCGTGTGGTCGGCTCCATGCCGGAGCGTCTGGTGCAGGTTGGCGACCGCCTCTTCATCTCGATGCAGGGTACGAATGAGGTGCAGGAGATGGTCATCAACACCGAGTCGGCGGAACCCAGTGACATCCTGGCGCCGGTGCGGACGTATGCCACGGGCTTCCAGCCCTTCGGCCTGGTGGCGGGCCTGCCCGGAACGCCATCCGCCGGGAAGCTGTTCACCGCCAATTTCCTTGGGGGCACGGTGTCATTCATCGACACCGCCACGGGTTCATCCCGCCAGATCGTGGTGGATCCCTCGATCCTGAAACTGCCCATGCCCGCCACGGACGCGGAGCGCGGCGAGCTGCTGGTGCACAGCGCGCTGTTTTCCTCGGACCGCGACAGCGCGTGCGTGAGCTGCCACCACCTCGAGATGAGCGACGGCCGGCCCTGGGGAGTCAGCCAGGTGGTTGGTCAGGAATACCTGGCGCACGAGGACCGCGTGGGGCAGCTGGTCGAGGGCACGACGCTGCTCGCGCCGCAGCAGCGCGCCCTGTGGGGCATCCAGCCGTTTTTCTTCGAGGGCACCTTGTCGGTCTATGACCCGCGGTCGATGCTGATGGAGCATTGTCCTTCCGATGATTTTCGCGGCCTGACGCCGGGTGGAGACTTCCGCTGGCTGGAAGCGCACGCACCGCTGAGGCAGGTCGCCGACGTGCAGTCGAAGATGAACTCATCGACCTCGGGTGATGCCAGCATCGAGGAGCGCCGTGCGGAGTTTTTCCGGCGGACGAGCCTCGCGTACCTCGGGAAGGAATTCACGCTGCGTGATTTTCAGCGCTTTGTGGGCGAGTGGCAGGCGAACGAGCCGCGCCTGATGCCGGTGCCGTTTGATCTGGCGAGCGCCTCCATCCGGCGGGGTCGCGCACTCTTCAACGAAGCGCAACTGGGATGTGCCTCGTGTCACCCTCCGCCGCATTTCGCCAAGAAGGATTTCCCCAACAATCCCCGGCAGGTGGTGCCGCCGCAGGTCACCCTCTCGATGCGCGACGGGTCTTTCACGCTGATCAGCATGGAGCGGCTCGATCAGATCGCCGGCATCCGCCGCGATCTGGAACCGTGGGACATCGGCCGTGCGGAGGATGAGCAGGCGCACTTCACGCCGTTCCCGCTGCGCGGGCTGTGGGACCGGCCGCCGCTGTTCCTGCACAACGGCGCGGCGCGCACGGTGCGAGAGGTCGTGTCGGTGCCCGGGCAGACGAGCCTCGGCTGGCTCAAGTATGAGCCGGTCTTCGGCGGCTACGCGGAGCGGCCGGGCCGGCGCGAGGTGGGTTTCAACGAGACCTGGTTCGTGAAGAGCCGGAACGAGCGCAACAAGACCCACCTCGACACCGGCGGTCGCATCGGCAGCGACACGCACGGCGGCACCTCGCACCTCACGGCGCAGCAGATCGACGATCTGGTCAACTACCTGGAGTCCATCGAATGAAAGCCCTGCTTCCTCTGCTCGTGTTGCTGTTGGGCGCCGCGTTGGTTTCCGCGCTGCTGTTGAAACCCCGGGCGACACCGCCCGGACCGACGCCGCCGGCCGGTCTCGTCGCCCCGGTCCTTCCCGTGATCCACGTGCAGGAAATCCGCCACGCGGCGGACGGCTCCGTGATGA
>JBDKHE010000476.1:0-3278 GCA_039797805.1 Verrucomicrobiota bacterium | reverse complement strand
CGTCGGGCAACCAGACATGCAGCGGGAACTGGCCGGATTTGCCGACGGCGCCGCAGAAGATGAGCAAGCCGATGGCGGTTGAGGCTGCGAGGCCGCAGGGCAGCAGCTGGGTCAGCGAAGCCAACGCTGCGGGCTCCAGGAAGCCGGCGCCGTGGTCAAAGAAGAGCAGGGTGCCCTGCGCGTCCTGCAACCAGAGTAGGCCGAGCAGGAAGCCGAGATCGCCGATGCGGGTCGTGATGAAAGCTTTTTTCGCGGCGGCCGCGGCGGCGGGTTTGTGGAACCAGAAGCCGATGAGCAGATAGGAGGCGAGGCCAACGAGTTCCCAGCAGACGAAGAGCAGGAGCAGGCTGTTGGCGACGAGCAGCCCGAGCATGGCGGCGGCGAAGAGGCTGAGGTAGCAGAAGAACTGTTTGGCGTTGGCGTCCTCCTTCATGTAACCGGTGCTGAAGATGAAGATCAGCAGGCTGACGAACGAGACCATCACGCACATGAAGCCGGTCAGGGGATCGAGCAACAGGCCGAGGCGCAGCGAACCCGGCCCGAGGTCAAACCAGGAGAAGTTATAGACCTGATGCAGCGCCGGCTGGGCGAGGGCCCCAGCGAGGGCGAAGCAGGAAAGCAGAAAGGCTCCGACCATGGCCGCGATGGCGAGGTCCGCCGCGAGTCGCGGGCTGCGCCGGGGGATCAACGCGCTCACGGCTGCCGCGAGCAGCGGCAGGGCGGGGATCAGCCAGAGAAATTGAACGGGAAGATTCATGGACGAACCGGCTGGACCGAAAAGGCCAAAGGCCAAACTCCAAAAGCCAAACGAACCGACCTGAGGGAGGCGGTAGTTGCGGCCGAAGATGGGGATTGTTTTGGCATTTGGACGTTTGGGCTTTGGGATCTCAGCCCTTTAGGGTGTTGGCCTCCTGGAGGCGGATGGTCTTGCGATGCCGGTGGATCGCGATGACGAGGGCCAGGCCCACGGCGGCCTCGGCGGCGGCGACGGCGATGGCGAAAAGCACGAAGACCAGGCCGGTGCCGGCGTCCGGGTGCGGACCGTAGCGCCAGAAGGCGATGAAGTTCAGATTGGCCGCATTGAGCATCAGTTCGATGCCGAGCAGCACGAGGATGGTGTTGCTGCGGGTCAGCGCACCGATCAGGCCGACGCAGAAAAGCAGGCTCGAAAGCATCAGGCAGAGTTGCAGCGGGCTCATGGCGTGTCCTCCGGTTGGTCGACGGCCGCGATGACGATGGCGCCGAGCAGGGCCACGGTGAGCAGGACACCCACGATCAGGAGGGCCGGCGCGTAGGAATCCATCAGTAGAAATCCGAGTTGCTTCACGGAAACGGCCGGGGTGGAGGTGGGCATGTTCACATCCAGCGGACTGCCCAGAATGGCGCCGAACAAGATGCCGCCCACGCCGCCGGCGACGATGAAGCCGAGGACGCCGCGTTTCAGGGAAGTGTACTCCACCGGGGCGCTCGTGGCTCCCTGGCGGGTCAGCAACACGGCGAAGAGGACAACCATCGAGACCGCGCCCACGTACACCATTACCTGGGCAAAGGCGACGAACTCGGCCCCGGCCCAAAGATAGAAGCCGGCGATGCCCGCCCAGGCGCCCACGAGCAGCAGGGCGCTGTGGATCAGGTTGCGCGTCAGCATCGCTGCCGAGGCGGCACCGAGGATGAGAAGGGCGATGATGAGGAGCGGAAACACGACTTGGGGAATTTATGATTTACGATTAATGAATTATGATTGTGAAGAGCTGGCCGAGCGGGTCTTGGGACCGGTTCGGCAAATCATAAACCGTAAATCGAGAATCATAAATTTATTGGGCGTATTGGTAGGTTCGGGGGCCGTAGCCGGCGGTGAGGCGGCGGCCGAGGAGGTAGAAGGGAATGATGATGATGGCGGCAGAGATCGGCCAGCGGGCGAGGTCCATGGCTGGGGAATGACCGGCCGACAGGGACCAGAAGGCGGCGTTGCCGAGGTTGAGCAGGGCGAGGGGAACGAGGAATTTCCAGGAAAGGCGCGTCAGCTGGTCGATACGCAGGCGCAGCAGCGTGCCGCGGATCCAGATGAAGAAGACGATCATGCCGGCCAGTTTGATCATGAACCAGAGCCAGGAGGGAATGAACTCGGCAAAGGCGAAGGGCGCCTGCCAGCCGCCCAGGAAGATCGTGACGCCGAGACCGCTGAGGGCCGTCAGGCCAAAATACTCGGCCATGAAGAACAGGGCGTACTTGAAGCCCGAGTACTCCGTGAGGTGACCGGCGATGAGTTCGCTCTCGGCCTCGGGCAGATCGAACGGGGAACGGTTGCTCTCGGCCAAAGCGGCAATGAGGAAGATGACGAACCCGGCAAAGCCCCACGGCGTGAAGACATGCCAGTGGGGGATGAAGCCGAAGGTCCAGCCGCCCTGCGCCACCACGATCTCCTGGGTGGAGAGGGTGCCGACCACCAGAATGACCGGGACGACGGAAAGGATCAGCGGCAGCTCGTAGCTGATCAGCTGCGCCAGGGCGCGCATGGCGGCGAGCAGCGAGTATTTGTTACGGCTGCCCCAGCCCGCCATGAAGATGGCGAGCTCGGTGGCGGTGCCGGCCGCGAAGAAGTAGAGGATGGCGGCGTCGAGCTCGACCGGGAGGTAGTTGCGACCGAAAGGCAGCACGGCAAAACCCAGCAGGGAGAAGGCGACGATGACGACCGGGGCGAGGAAGTGCAGGACCTTGTCGGCGGCGTCGGGCACGACGTCCTCCTTGGTGAGGGCCTTGACGGCGTCGGCGAAGGGCTGGGTGAGGCCCCAGAGGCCGTGACCTTTGAACCACGGCAGGCCGGCGCGGTTGGGTCCGAGCCGGTTCTGGAGCCGACCGAGGAGCTTGCGCTCTGCGATGGTGGTGAAGGCGAAGAAGAGACCGAAGACCGTCAGGATCACGACGATGGTGATCAGGTGATGGACGAGCCATTGGGTCGCCGCAGGGAAAAGGTCGACAATCGCATCACGCAGCTGGAGCGGCGCGAGTTCGAGAAAAGCGTCTGGCCCGGATGCGGTCATGATGTGGGCGAGCCTCCGGCAGAGGGTTTCGGCGGGGTCGGCGCTGCGGCAGGGGCCGGGGCGGCCGGTTTGGGGGCGGCCGCGGCGGCGGCTTTCGCGGCGGCGGCGGCCTTGGCTTTTTCCTCGGCCGCCAGACGATCGGCGGTGAGGCGTGCGTCGACTTCAGCGGCCTCCTCGGGATGGATCTGGTGGAAATAGGTGTTGGGCTTGGCGAGCTGCTCGCGGTTGAGCAGCAGA
>JBDKHE010000475.1:0-2618 GCA_039797805.1 Verrucomicrobiota bacterium | reverse complement strand
TGCGCGGGCAACGCCCGCCGCTCTGGTTCTGGCGCACCTCCGCGGGCGATGAGATCGATCTGCTGGTGGAAGTCGCGCCCGAGCGCTTCATCACCGTCGAGAGCAAAGCCGCTGCGCAAGTGGATCTGTCCGCAGTGAAGGCAAACCGCGTGCTCAAGGAGGAATACGGCCCCGATGCCGTGGCGCAGGCGCTGGTGGTATGCCGCACGGACCGGGCTTATCCCCTGGCCGCTGCAACGGACGCGGTGCCGCTTGTCGGTCCGGGCGGCCTGCTCGGACGGAAGGAATTTACGGGCTGACCGGCTGAACGACGCTGTCATGAAACTACATCCTCCGACCATCGTGGTTGACGATATAGAGCCCTTCAAAGAAGCGCTTTTTGGTCGCAAGGAATTCGCCGAGTCGATGACGGCGTTGCTGCGCAACGTCGACGAGAGCCTCGTCCTGTTCGTCCATGCACCCTGGGGTGAGGGGAAAACAACGTTTGCGCGGATGTGGCGTTCTGCCCTCCGGAGCCAGAAACTGGAGGTGATTTATTTTGATGCCTATGCGTCAGACTATTTCGAGGATCCGTTCGTTTCCTTTACCGGCGAAATTCTCGGGCTGATCGATCAGCGGCTCGCGACGGCCGAAGGCATCGCGGAACCGCGGCGTGAATTCAAGCGGACCGCGGTCGAAGTGGGCAAACGGCTTGCCGGGCTGGGCGCAAAGGTGGGTCTGCGCGCGCTGACGCTCGGGGCGGTGGAGGCCGCGCATCTCGGGGAGTTGCAGGAGATCGGGAAGGACCTGGCTTCCGGCGCCGCGGATATCGGGGCCGACGTGATTGAAAAACGGCTCGAGCACTACACGGCCGAAAAAGACGGCTTGCAGGCGTTCAAGAAGAGCCTGGCCAAACTGGCGGCGCTGGTGAGGAAGGAGCAGGGCTTCCCGCTCACCATCATCGTGGACGAGCTCGACCGCTGCCGGCCGGACTTCGCACTCGGATTGCTGGAGCGAATCAAGCACCTTTTTGATGTCGAGGGGATCGCATTCGTGCTGCTGGTAAATCGCGACCAGATCGAAAGCTATGTCCGGTCAGTCTACGGTGAATCAGTCGACGCCCGCGCCTATCTCCTGAAATTCGCCAACCTGTTTGTCGACCTGCCTAATCACCAACCGGGAATGCGAGAGGATAAGGGGCGCGAGGAATTCTGCCGCAGGCTCTTTGCGCACTACGAATTTTCCGTCCCGGGAGACGACAGCGACCTACTCGGGCGCACCGTCCGGCAGTTCGTGGGGCATTTCGACCTGACACTGCGCGAAATCGAGCGGGTATTCGTGCTGCTCGCCTTGTATTATAGTTCTCTGCCCAGGAACCAACTGACGAACGGGATGTTCATCGCCCTGCTGGCGATTCTGAAGGTGAAGCAGCCGTCCCTATATCGCGCCTTGAGCGTGCAGTCGATGGAGTCGGCCAAGTTCTTTGCCGAGACACGACTAGACCGGTTGGTGAAGGGCAACGGGGACAGTGTCGATCGGGAGTGGATGATGAACATCCTCAACTACTGCCTGTTCTCCGACGCAGAACTTGAGGCGGTGCCCGACGGCACGGGACCGCGCCGAATGGGCCAATGGCTAATGCGCTACGACATGGATCGACACCGGGTCATCCCGTTTTTTTGCCGCAGTTTGGATCGATTCTCGATTCAGCCGACGAGCACGTAACACCTGGCGGGGTCCGGGGTGGAGTAAACCCCGGTTAGGTCCGCCCGCGCCCGACGCGGGACGGGCCGTGGCAGCGCGCCGCAGGGAACGGCGCGCGGAGCTCCGGCGACTCCCTGCAATGCACGAGCCCACCCCAACCCGGCCCCCTCAACAGCTTTCGGGGAAAATGGTCGTGCGTGGCATGGCGCTCGCGAAAACCGCCCCCATTTGCCTGCGGCATCAGCATGGCTATGGTTCACTCAACTCATGCCCCGCAGCCCCGTTCACTCCTGGCCCCATACACTCACCGACTGGTGCGTGATTCGTGCCTTTGAGCGGGCGGGGTGCCCCGGATGCCTGCGCAAGCCTCCGGCACTGGCCGCCGCCTTTGTTGGGGAAGTGAGCACGGCCGTTCGTTTCCGCACCTTCAGCCTTCGCGAAGCCGAACTCCCGGTTCTCCTGGAAGCCGCGGCCGAGTCGGCCTGCGAACTCGCGGGCGGTGACGCTTATCGGGCGGTCCGCGCCGCCGCTACAGATGCCGAGCACGAATACCATCATTCAATCACCCGCACCGGCCATTGCCCCCAGCGATATGCCCAGCACGAGCGATGTTCGACCGCCGTGGCCACCCAACGCCATCAATTCCAAGCCGAGATCAATTCGGCCCAATGCCGTTTCGTCCGCGCCTACTGGGCAGAACAGCGCCAGCACTGGCTCCGGTCCGATCCCTTCGCCCACCTCCAACGCGAGCACCCGATTCAGCGGATTGCCGCCTTTACGCCTGTCTGGTGGGAATTGTTCCTCCGCTGCCTCCATTCGGAATTCTCCCGGCGCGACCTTGCCCAATTTCACCTGCTCGACGCCCTGCCGCAACTCCGCCGGCAGACCCGGCCCAAGAAGGTGCTTGCGGCCTTGGTCGAGGAATGGCGCCAGAG
>JBDKHE010000474.1:0-23416 GCA_039797805.1 Verrucomicrobiota bacterium | reverse complement strand
CGGTTGCGGGACACCACGCCCGAGTTCGAGGCCCGCTGGCGGGACCTGCGTCGTGAATTGCGCCAAACCCCGGCGGCGCGGCGCGCCAGGCCGTCGTGGTGGCCCGGACTGGCGGTGGCGGGCGTGGCCTTCGCGGCGGTCCTCGTGGTTTACCATCCCTGGTCCACACCAGCAACGCGTCCAGAGCCCCGCTTCTCCGAGGACTTCGCGGAACTTTTTGCCATGGATGACATTCTCGGTCGCGCCACTCCGTTGCTGGATCCGGAAAACCGGGACGCGCTGCTTCACCTGCCGGTCAACCCTTCACCTTCCAGCCCGCTCCCCCGATGAAAACTTATCTCCTGATCCTGTTGCTTATTCCGGCCGTCCTGATGGACGCCGCCGACCCGGTCCCGGCCAACCGTGAGATGGCCTCGGTCGAACAGTTTCTCAGTCTCTCTGATGCGGATCTCGACCAGTTGCAGCAGGTCATCATCCGCATCCGGGCCATGACGCCGGAGCAACGCGCCGCCCTGCGCAAGGAAATCAGCCAGTATCGTGAGCTGCCCGGCGCGCAGCGTGACCAGCTGCGCATGGGCTGGGGCTGGATGCCGCGGGAAATTCAGGACGGCTGGCGCGAGATGATGCAGCACGCCACACCGGAGCGGCGCACCGCCATCCAGCAGGAGTTGCAGGCCCTGGGACCGGAGGAAAAGGCGGCGCGGCGCCGGCAGTTGGTGGAGGAATACCTGAAAACGAAACCGGCGCGGCCCTGAGAGGCGGCCGGATAGGCGGGGATTTTTCGCGCAGGCCGTAATATCCGGCCACCGCCGGGGTTTCACTGGGCAACCATTCCAGTCATGAAATCTAAAAGCAGCCTCTTCCTTTTCTCGTCCTTCGTGGCGGGCCTGTTCGCCACCGTCACAACGTGCGCGGCGCGCGGACCCGGGGCTTGCGGCGCCGGGTGCGCTGACGACGCGATCCGGGAGGACCAAACCGCGGTCGTGTTGAGCGAACAGGCCCGGAGCGCCCTGTTGTTCCATATCGACGAGGAACGCATGGCCCGCGAACTCTATCTGACTTTTGGCGAGCGGTGGAACCTGCGTCCGTTTCGCAACATCGTGCAGGCCGAGACCCGGCATGAGGCGGTGCTCCGCGCCCTCGCGAAGCGCGCGGGCCTGAGTCTGCCAGAGACAGTCGCGGGGCGGTTCACGACCGCCGCCGTGCAAGAACGCTACGACACGCTGCTGGCCCGGGGCCGGCAATCAGCGCAGGAGGCGCTCCGCACCGGAGCTCTGGTTGAAGAACGGGATATTGCCGATCTGCGGGTGCTCGCGAGGTCCACCGACAATGTCGATTTGAGGCAGGCGGTCGCCGCCTTGGAGCGCGCCTCGGGTCATCATCTGGCGGCCTTTGTCCGGAATATGGGCAACAGTTATACAGCGCAGGTGCTGCCCGCGGCGGACGTGATCGCCCTCACAGACAAAGCTGACGGCGGCAAGCAGTCAGCGGGACGATCAGGCCGCGGCGCGGGATGGCGCGGAGGGCGCGCGGATTGAGATGCCGTTTGGCCGTCGCCGGCGGTCCGCGCCTTTAATTTTTCTTTTCCGGCCTGGCGCAAGTGCTGAGGCCGAACGGCAGGTAGGCCGGGCAAAAGCGGAAGGTGGCGGTAAGGAGCGGCACAACGCCAACCAGGCCCCACCAGGATTTGAAGTAGTAGCCGGCGCCGAGAAGGGCGAGACCGAGGAGGAAGCGAAGGGTGCGATCGATGGTGCCTACGTTGGGTTTCATGGGATGGGGTTGGGGTTATGGGACGGGACTAACAGAAGGTTCTCAGCGCCGGGTCTTGCACAAGGGCCAGCCGGCGCGGTCGATGGCGGCGAGGGAGCCGGCGTTCCTGGCATTGCGGCCCTCGCGGCGCAATTGGGCGGCGGCCATCGAGGAGCGGGTGCCGGACTGGCAGTAGAGGAGGAGCTGTTTGCCCTGGTTCTTGTCCAGAAACGCCTGCCATTGCTTCCGGGCTCCGCGCAGGTCGCTCAAGGGGAGGAGGGCCGCCTGCTTGGCGGTGCCGGCGGACCATTCCGAGGGTTCGCGGACATCGACGAGGACGGCCGTGCCGGCCTTGAGGGAGGCGCGGAGCTCCTCCGGTTTGATCTCGGGACGGGCGCGCCAGAACATCCAGAAGATGAAGCCGGCGCCGAGGGCCAGAAAGATGAGGGGAGTGAGGTTGTTCATGATTGGAAAGCGACCGGGCTCAGGAGCTGGTGACGCAGGCTTCGCCGCCGTTGTCGGGCGTGGCGGTTGGCTGGGTCCGGCCGGCGTGGGTCATGTAGTAGATGAGCGGCACAGCCAGCGGGCTGATGACGAGTGAGGCGATCGCGCCGAAGAGGAGAGAGATGGCAAGGCCCTGAAAGATCGGGTCGGCGAGAATGACCAGGCCGCCGACGACGACGGCAAAGGCGGTGAGCATCATCGGGCGAAAGCGGACCGCGCCGGACTCGATGCAGGCGTCGCGCAGGTTGAGGCCATGGCTGAGGCGCAGTTCGATAAAATCGACGAGGATGATGGAGTTGCGCACCACGATGCCCGCGCCGGCCATGAAGCCGATCATCGAGGTGGCGGTGAAAAACGCGCCCATCGCGGCGTGTGCCGGCAGAATGCCCACGAGCGAGAACGGGATGACGGTCATGACGATGAGCGGCGTGCTGTAGTTTTTGAACCAGCCGACCATCAGCATGTAGATGAGGATCAGCACGGCGCCGAAGGCTAGGCCGAGATCGCGGAACACCTCGAGCGTGACCTGCCATTCGCCGTCCCACTTCATGGCCGGCTCGTGGTCGTCGACCGGCATGCGGTTGTTGAAGACCTCCACGTGCGGCTGCGTGCCGCCAAAGTCGCGGCCGTCGAGCTTCGCAAGCTCGCGGTTCATGGCGAAGATGGCGTAGACCGGGCTCTCGACGACGCCAGCCACATCGGCCGTGACGTAGGTGACGTTTTGCAGGTTCTTGTGGTAGATGTTTCGCTCGCCGGGGACGGACTGCAGGGTCACGAGCTCGCGCAACGGCACCACGGGCGCCGCCGGGTTCATCTCATTGCGCACGGGCAGGGCGAGCAGGTCCTCGGGGCGGGCGCGGAGGGCGCGCGGCAGTTCGAGCACGATGTTGACGTCCTCGCGATCAACCGGGGAGTGCAACAGCGCCACCGGGTAACCCTGCACCGCCATCTGGATGGTGTTGGCGATGCTGGCCTCGGAGATGCCGTGCAGCGCGGCCTTTTCCTTGTCGACGACGAGGATCGTCTTCGGCTGCCGGTCCTCGACATACCAGTCGACGTCAACGACGCCGGGTGACTCGCGGAAAATGGTGCGCACCCGGTCGGCGAGGGCGATGCGGGACTCCTCGCTCGGGCCGTAGATCTCCGCGACGAGGGTCTGGAGCACGGGAGGCCCCGGCGGCACCTCGGCGACGGCCACGACCGCACCATATTTTTCCGCGATGGCGGTCAGGCGCGGACGGATGCGCTTGGCGATGTCGTGACTCTGGGCGGAGCGTTCGTGCTTGGGCTTCAGGTTGACCTGCAGGTCGGCGACGTTGCTGCCCGCCCGCAGGAAGTAGTGACGGACGAGACCGTTGAAATTGAACGGGGAGGCCGTGCCGGCGTAGACCTGGTAGTCGAGGACCTCGGGTTCGTTGCGCAATGACGCGGCCATCTCCCGCGCGACGCGGGCGGTCTGCTCGAGGGTGGTGCCCTCGGGAAGGTTGATGATCACCTGGAACTCGGACTTGTTGTCGAAGGGGAGCATCTTGACCTTCACGGCGCCGATCCCGACCAAGCCCATCGAGCCGACCGTGAAGGCGGCGACGACGGCAAGGAAGATCCAGCGCCAGGACCGGTGGTCCATCAAAGGACGCATGAAACGGACGTACATGCGGGTGAAGAACGTGTCCGTCATTTTCTCGTCCGCAGCTTCCTCGTCCTCGGTCAGCGGCGCGTCGACGAAGGTGGCGGCCTGGGGATCCTTGGGGGCGTGGCCGCGCAGGATCTTCAGGGCGGCCCACGGTGTGACCGCGAACGCGACGAGCAGGGAAAAGAGCATGGCCGCGCTGGAACCGACCGGGATCGGGCGCATGTAGGGGCCCATCATGCCGCTGACGAAGGCCATGGGCAGCACGGCGGCGATCACGGCGAGCGTGGCGAGGATGGTCGGGTTGCCGACCTCGTCGACCGCCTCCACGGCAATCTGGAGCAGACGCTTGCGCCGGCAGCTTGGCAGGCCCATGTGGCGCACGATGTTTTCGACGACAACGATCGCGTCATCCACCAGAATGCCGATGGAAAAAATGAGGGCGAAGAGCGTGATCCGGTTCAGCGTGTAGCCGTAGAGGTAGAAGATCAGCAGGGTCAGGCCGAGCGTCACCGGGATCGCGAGCAGCACGACGAGCGACTCGCGCCATCCGAGGAAAAGCAGAATGAGCACGGCGACGCCGAAGATGGCGATGCCCATGTGGAGCAGCAGCTCGTTGGACTTTTCGCTGGCGGTGGCGCCGTAGTTGCGGGTGATGGCGACGCCGACCTCGGCCGGGATCAGGGTGCCCTTGAGGCCCTCGAGCTTGGTCAGGGCGGCGTTGACGACGTCCACGGCGTTCGCGCCGGGCCGCTTGGCCAGGCTGAGCGTGACGGCGGGTTCCTCGCCACCGGCGGTGCCGTAGAGGACATAGTTGTTCGGGTCATCGGCCGCGTCCGTGATGGTGGCGACATCGCGCAGGTAGACCGGGGCGCCGTTGAAAACGCCGAGGACCAGCATGCCGACGTCGCGGGCATCGCGGAAGAATTCCCCGGTTTGCAGCAGGGTTTCCTGGTTGTCGTAGGCGAGGGCGCCGCTGTGCGTCTGGGTGTTGGCCTGCTGCAGGAGCGGGATGATGCCGGCGGCGCTGAGGTGGCGCGAGGCCAGGCGCTGGGGATCAAGCTGCACGCGGATGTGCCGGTGCGTGCCGCCGATGACCGTGGTCTCGGCGACCTCGGGGATGGACTTGATGGTGTCATCGACCTGCGTGGCGATGCGACGCAGCGTCGAGTGGTCGTAGCGGTCGCTGTGGAAAGTCAGGGCCAGCACGGGCACGTCGTCGATGGTGCGAGGCTTGACGAGGGGCTGGCTGACACCGATCGGCAGGCGGTCAAAGTTGGTCTGCAGCTTCTGGTTGAGCTTCACCAGGCTCTTCTCGAGATCTTCGCCGACCTTGAAGCGGACGATGGTGAGGTTGCCGCCGGGGCTCGCGGTGGAATAGAGGTACTCGACCCCGGGAATCTCCCAGAGGAGCTTCTCCATCGGCCGGGTGATGCGGTTCTCGATCTCCCGGGCGCTGGCGCCGGGCAGACCGACCATGATGTCGATCATCGGCACCTTAATCTGGGGCTCCTCCTCGCGCGGCAGCATGAGCACCGCGAAAAAGCCGAGCAGCAGGGAAGCCGCGACGATGATCGGGGTCAGCTTCGAGTCGATGAAGAGCGACGCCATCCGGCCGGCAAAACCGTACTTGGCCGGATTGGGGAAGGGTGTGCCGGGGGTGTTGCTCACGGCGTGACCTCCAGGGAACGACCCTCGCGGAGACCGGTGGGCGGGTTGAGCACGACGGTTTCACCGGCCGAAAGTCCCGACAGGACCTCCACGCGGTCACCGTAGCGGGCGCCGGACTTCACGAGCCGCAGAACGGCGCGTTTGTCGGCACCGACCACAAAGACGCGTTCCAGCTGGCCCACGAGCGATACGGCGGTGGCCGGGACGAGGAGAGCGGCCACGGGTTTGCCGGGCAATTGGATGCGCACAAACTGGCCGGAGCGGACGGCGGTACCGGCCGGGACAGAGAATTTGGCCGGAGCGGTGCGGGTGACCGGATCGGCCGCGGGGGAGAGCTCGATGAGGGTGGCAGGAAAGGTCACCGTGTCATTGGGCACGCTGGCGGTCACGACGGTGCCGGGGGCCAGCCGGTTGACGAGGGAGTCGGGTAAGCCCGCCTCGATCTCGTAGGCGCCGTCGCCTTCCATCTCGAGCAGAGGGAGGCCGGGTGAGGCGAGATTGCCGGTGTCGGCCGGTTTGCGGGTGATGACCCCGGCAAAGGGGGCGCGGATCGTTGCGTAGCTGAGCATGGTTTCGGCCTCGTGCACCTGGGCCTGGGTCATTGCCAGCCGGTCCTCGAGGTTGCTCACCATGTCGGTTGTGCTCGCTCCCTTGGCGAGGAGGTCGCGCTCGCGCGTGAGGTCGCGGCCGACCTGGTTGAGCTGGGCGCGGGCTTGGAGAACCTTGGCGGAAATCTCCCCGGCGGAAATCTGCACGAGCACATCGCCGGCGGCAACGCGCTGGCCGAGGCTGACGGGGAACGTCTCGATGGTGCCCATGACCTTGGCCGCGATGATGGCCCGTTGGACCGGCCGGATGGTACCCGTGACCTCGGTGAGGATGGGCAGGGTTTCAGCGGTAACGGGAGCGACCGCGACCCGTGCGGCCGGCTGGGTGGACGCCGCGGCGGCGGCCGTCTCGGAGTGTTTGGAGCAACCGGACAACAGCAGGGTTGCGAGGGCGGCGGAGGCAAGGGGGAGCTTGATGTTCATGGCTGGAAATAATCAGGGGTTGAGGGGGGCGAGGCCGACGGCGCGGCGAAGATCCACGAGGGCGATACGTTCGTCGGCCTCGGCGACGACCCGGCGCATGCGGGTTTCGACGAGCCGGCTCTCAGTGGCGATGAGTTCGGCGGTGAGGAGGGCGCCCTGTTCGAAACGGGCGCGGGAGAGACGCGCGCTTTCCTCGGCCTGGGCGACGGCATCGACGGTCACTTGGAGACGTTCGACGGCGCTGGCATGGGCAAGACGGGCCTGGTTGGCCTCAAGGCTGATGCCAAGGGTGGCCTGACGCAGCATCTCCTTCAGCTGGGTGACATTGGCCTGGGCCTCATGGATCCGGCCCGAGGTCTGGCCACCATCGAAGACATTGAGGTCGACCGCGGCGCCGGCCATCCAGCTGTCGCCATGTCGGTTCAGCTGCCAGCCGCGGTCATATTGATAACTCGCAAAGGCGTTGACGGTGGGGCGGCGGGCACCGCGGGCGGCCTCGACGGCGGCCTCGGCGGCGCGCAGACGGTGTTCCAGCCCCATGATCTCCGGCCGTTGGGCGTAGTCGCCGGTGGCCGGTTCGGTCAGCGCGGCGAGCGAAGGATCATCCTTGGCCAGTTCCACGGTCTCGTTTCCGGAAGGAAGCCCCAGGATGTAGAAGAAGGCCTGATCCGCAAGCCGGGCCCAGTGGCGGGCGCTCAGGAGGGATTCACGGGTCTGCGCCAGCTGCACTTCGAGGGCGAGCAGGTCGGACTTCAGCATTTGTCCGGCGGCATGCCGCAGACGGGCGTTGGCGACGGCGGCCTCGTAGGCTGCCACGCCGGCGGCGACGGCGGTCACGGCCTCGCGCGCCTTGCGGATGCCGAGGTAGGCGCGGACGACGCCGGCGCCGAGCTGCAGCCGGACCGAGCGAAGGTCCTGATCGGCGGCCATGGCCCCGGCGCGGGCGGCGGTGCGCCCGGCGGTGGCGCGGCCACCGCTGTAGAGATTGTAGGCGACCGTGCCGGTGACGTTCAGGTTGTCGATCCGGCCGGGGTGGTTGAAATCCAAACTGAAATCAAAGGCCCGCTGATTGAGGATCGAGCCGAAGGCCATCATCGGGCTGTTGGTCTGGGTGTAGCGGCCGGAAAGAGAGAGTTGCGGCAGCCAGGCGGCCTGGGCCTGCTCGACGAGCGCCTCGGAGCCGGCCAGGCGGGCCCGGGCCACGAGCAGGTCGGGACTGTTCTCCTGCGCGACCTCCAGGGCGCGGGCGAGCGTCCAGGGTTCGGCTTGGAGGAGAGGGGTCAGCGCGAGGACCGCGCAGCAGAGGAGAGAGCGAAGATTCATGATTTCAAGGAAGACAGGAGATAGAGCAGACCCATGAAGCCGCCGTACAGCGCACCGCGCCACCAGGTCGAGGTGAGCGGACACGTGCCGCTGGTGCATTGGCCAAAGTAGCCGAGCAATCCGCCCAACAGGCCGCCGATGAACAGAGGAGCCAGGAGTTGTAGCATCTTCGTCATGACCCGGCTCAGCGACCGCCCCAATGGATGGTGCCCGCCTCGTCGAGCCAGCCGAGCTTGCGGAGGACGAAAGAAGGCGGACAGAAGCCGGTCAGGGCGGACTGGATGAGGTTGAGGCCGATGAAGCAGGTGAACAACAGCCACCAGACGCTCACAAAGTGGGCGAGGGCGACGCTCACGAGGATCATGGTGCCGGCGAGGATACGGATGAAGGATTCGATTTTCATGAGAGAGGACGGCTTAAATATAACTATATGATTATATACTTGTGTTTAAGTCAAGCAGGGTTTTTGCTGATGCCATGCCCAGTGACCTTCCGCTCAACGATCAGGCGCTCGAATTGGTGTCGCGACGCTTTGCCGTGCTGGCGGAGCCGATGCGACTGCGCCTGGTGCAGGCGTTATACGAGGGGGAGCAAAATGTCTCCTCGCTGGTGGAGGCCACGGGCGGCACGCAGGCGAACATCTCAAGGCATCTGCAGACCCTGACGGCCGCCGGAGTGCTCGGGCGGCGCAAGGACGGGTTGCATGTCTATTATCGGATCACGGATCCCACCATCCCCAAGCTGTGCACGCTGGTGTGTGGCAGTCTGGGCAAGACTCTCGGCCAGCAGGCGAGTCATTTCGGTGGCAACACCTGAACCCCGCTCGGAGCAATCAATCCCGGGAGTTGGTCAAACGGTCGGTGACCGATCACTCATTCCTGCGTGCCCGGATCCTTCGTTGCACTGGGGCGGGGGAAGTGTTTTCAGAGACCCACGCCTTTGCACCATGACCTACAAACAGATCAAGATGGCCAACCGGAAACGCATCGCGCTGGTCGCCCACGACGGCCAGAAGCAGAGCCTCATGGATTGGGCCGGTTACAACCGGGCCATTTTGATCGAGCACGACATCTGGGCTACGGGAACGACCGGTGCGCTCATCGAGCAGGTTCTCAGGGTGCCCGTCCACAAGCTGCAGAGCGGACCGCTCGGCGGTGACCAGCAGGTCGGTGCGCTGATTGTGGAGGGGAAGATCGATTTCCTGATGTTTTTCTGGGATCCGCTCCAACCGCAGCCGCACGACCCCGATGTGAAGGCGCTGTTGCGCATGGCCGTGGTCTGGAATGTGCCGGTGGCCTGCGACCGGGCGACGGCGGACTTCATCATCTCGTCCCCGCTGATGCACGGCGAGTACGAGCGGATCGTGCCAGATTACGAAGCCTATGCGAAACGCAGCCTGCCGGTGGAAATCAAGGTCGCAGGCATCAAGCCTTCACGCCGGGTCTAGCCGCAGATCGCCTCCCGATCATTTTCCGTCGGTGGGCAACTGAGTGAGATTGAGCAAAAAGATGCCGTGACCGATGCCGGCGGCCTCGCCGGCCTTGCCCATCTGGAAGGCGATGAAGCGGCCGTCGTCGCTCACGACGCCGTTGGAGGCCTTGTAGCGCGGGTTTTCGCTGAAGTAGGTCAGCCGGGTCTTCCGGCCGCTGCCGTCGAGCGCGTGTTTCCACAGGTCGATCGAGCCGGGTCCGAGACGGTTCTGCACATCATTCTCCACCAGGGTATGCTGGCCGTCGGGAAAAATGCCCTCGGGTTCCTCGTAGATGTCGAGGTTGTCGGTGTATTTCGTGATTTGCTTTGTCACGAGGTCGAGGCCGATGACATCGCACTGGCGGCCGCCGTCCATGTAGGCGCTGAAGATGAGTTCGCGCTCGGCGGGCGGGCGGAAGTTCTGCGGTTCCATCGTGCAGCGGAAGGGCAGGTCGGCGCCGTCGATCACGAGCTGCCGGTTGGCGAGGGCGGGCACGCCGTCGGTGTAGACGACATCGGCCGAGTACAGCCGGGAGGAGGACAGGTTGCCCTCGCCCGGTTTCGGGCTGGTCCATTCCGCCCAGACAAGGTGCAGACGCCGACGCGAAACGGCGGGACCTTCGTTGCAGCGCACGCCGAGGGCGACGGGTTTCACTTTCTCCTGCGCGCTGAGGACGAAGAGGTAGCAGTTGTTGCGGGCGGGTCGGGGATTGGCCGGATCGTACTCGAGCGGGCCTGAAAGGAGGATGTCACCGTTGGCCAGGTAAAGCGCCCGGGTGTAGCCGTGGTGGGCGTAGTGCGAGGTGAGGTTGGTGATGGCTCCGGTCGCGATGTCGAGTTCCATGGCGTCGCCGTAGGTCTTGGAGAGGAACAGGATTTTCCGCCCGTCGTGGGACCAATCGGCGCGTTCCCCGAAGTGCGTGAGGCGCGTGATGTGGGGCGGCAGGTGGTCGGCGGGATTCTGGTCCGCGACGGGTGCGGCGCGGAGGGAAAGGCTTAGAGCACAGAGAACCAGGAGCAGGGTGGGGCGGGGCATGGCGACACACTGCGGCAATCCGCCCCAAAGGCACGGCTCAAAGCATCGCAACAATGGACCGAACGAGGCCTACGGCGTTTCCTCGTTGGAGAAGACCGCCGAGACATCGTCCTCATTGTCGAGGGCGTCGTGCAATTTCTCGATGGTGCCGGCGAGCTCGGCGGAGACCGGGACGGTGGTGGTGGGGATGTAGCTGATCTCGGCGGACTCGGGCTTGAGGCCGGCGTCTTCCAGCGCGTGGGAGAGCTTGTCGAAAAGGTGCAGGTCACACCGGATCTCGTAGCCCTGTTCGGTCGTGATGATGTCGTCGGCGTCGTTGGCCAGGACGATCTCCAGCAATTTGTCCTCGCTGGTCTGTTCCCTCGGGATGAGGAACTGGCCGGCGTGGAGGAACTGAAAGGCGACCGCGCCGTTCTGTGCGAGGTTGCCGCCGTGGTTGGCGAAGATGGAGCGGACGATCTGGGCGGTGCGTTGCTTGTTGTCGGTCGTGGCCAGCACGATGAAAGCGACCCCGCCCGGGCCGTAGCCCTCGTAGTGCAGCTCCTCGAACACCACGCCCGGGAGTTCGCCGGTGCCTTTCTTGATCGCGCGGTCGATGTTGTCCGCCGGCATGTTGGCCTCGCGGGCCTTCAGGAGCAGCGTGCGCAGCCGGGCGTTGGCGGCGGGATCACCGCCGCCGCCCTTGGCCGCCATCGTGATGTCCCGGGAGAGTCGGGAGAAGACCTTGCCCTTGCGGGCGTCGGTGACGGCTTTGAGCCGCTTAACCTTGGACCATTTGTTGTGTCCGGCCATCCGCAGAATCTCCGATTTATGATTTACGAATCACGATTGGGCGGGAGTGCCGCCCGGCGTTTGCATGGGGTGCTCACTTCTTCTTCTTCGGCGTCACGTTCTTCATGCCACCGGTGGCCCCGGGCTTGGTGATGCCGCCGTTGTTGATCGGCAGGTCGGGCTCGGGCATGCGGTTGATGATCATCTGCTGGGCGATGGTGAACAGGCCGTTGATGGTCGAGTAAAGCGCGAGACCGGCGGCGAAGTTGTAGCAGAAGAGGGTGAACATCCAGGGCATGACCTTCATCATGGTGGCCTGGGCGTTGTCGGTGGTCGGGGTGGGCGTGAGCTTCATCTGGTAGATCATGGTCGCGCCCATGAGGAGCGGCATGATGTTCAGGGGCAGGCCGAAGATGCGCGCCACCGTGTCAGGCGAGGAAAGGTCGCTCACCCAGAGGAACGAGGCGAAGCGCAGTTCCGAGGTGCTCTGCAGCATGGCGAAGAAGCCGACGAAGAAGGGAATCGTGATGAGGACGGGGATGCAGCCGCCGACGGGGTTGACCTTGTTCTCCTTGAAGATCTTCAGGGTCTCGGCCTGCATTTTCTGCGGGTTGTCCTTATATTTCTCACGCAGCGCGGCCATGTGCGGCTGCAGCTTGGCCATGCGCTTGGCGGAGCGGGATGCGGCGAGGGTGAGCGGGAGGAAGACGATCTTCAGGGTGAGGGTCGTGATGACGATGGCCCAGCCCCAGCTCGGGATGACCGAGTGGACCCAGGTCATGATGGTCAGCAGCAGCGGGGCGAAGAACCCCGAGAAGAACATCTTGTTGAAGAAGAAGGAATCGAACTGCATGACCTTCTCCTCGTTGTGCTTGAAGACATCGACGTTCGAGAGTCGCTTGTACTCCTTGGGACCGGCGAAAAAATTGGCGCCAAAGGTGGAGGAAGCGCCGGCCGCGAGCGGCTTGAGATCGAACTGGGCGTAGCCGGTCACGCCGTAGAGGCGGTGGTCGTCGGCGGGGGCCTTGGGGTCGAGCTTCACGCGTTCCACGCGCACGCCGTTGCCCGGCTGGTCGGGCGTCAGAATCATGCAGAAGAACTGGTTCTTGACCGCGGCCCAGGTGATGGCGGCGGGGCGCTCGATGAAGGCCGGCGGCGTGCCGTCCTTCATGCCGATCCAGCTCAGGAAACCGCCGCCCTCGAGGTCGCTGCGGGCGACGAAATGCGTGTCTTTCTCCTCGGCGTAGGCGGTGTTCAGGTAGAGGCCGTAGTCGGACGCGTTGAGCGGTGAGGCCGTGCCGAGATTGAAGACGGCCTTGGGCAGCACGAGGGGCTTGTCCGTGAGATTGCGGAAGGTGGTCTCATGGCGGATCTGGTAATCGTCGCGGCCCGGGGCTTTCTCGAGCAGGTACCGGCGGGTGATCTCCAGGCTTTCCGTGGTGGCGCGATAGACGACCTCGCGGTTGGTTTTCGTGACCAGGCTGTAGGTGGTGTGGCGGTCGGCACCGGGGAAATCGGTGAGACTGAGCGCCGGCGCGGCTTGGATGGAATTGAGGGTGTAGAGGCCCGGCTTGCCTTCGACGGCCAGGTGTTTCTTGAGGGCGATGCTGTCGACGGCGCCGCCATGGTTGGTCAGGGAGACCACGATAAAATCGTTCTCCAGCGTGACGATCTCGGCCGGGCCCAGGGCGGGCTGGGAGATGCTGCCCTCGGCCGGGGCGGGGGAGGTGCCGGAGCTACCCGTGAAAGAGGTGGTGGTGGCGGGCTCGGTTTTGTTGGTATCGGCGGGAGCCTGGGTAACCGGCAGCGGGGCCGGCGGCTTCGGGCCGTAGCGGGCGCTGAAATAGAAGCTGGCCATCGCGGCGACGAGCAGGACCACACCGATTGTCGTGTTCTTTTTATCCATGAGAAAGTGAGTGAAAGTGAGCGGGAGAAAGTGAGCGAAACCGCCCTAGCGGCGCACGGACGTGCACACGGGGCGGCCGCGGGAGGGTACGGGGTCTTCGCCACCCGGGTGCCACGGACCGCATTTGGCCAGGCGGACGACGGTGAGGCCGAGGCCGGCGACAAGGCCGTGGGTCTGCAGCGCCTCGCGGGCGTAGTGCGAGCAGGTGGGGGCGAAACGGCAGCCGCAGGTGGGGTTGATGACCACGAGGGCGGGGGAAAGGGTGCGCTGGTAGATCCAGATGAGTCCGCTGACCAGGCGGGCGGGCACCGTCAGCAGCATCCGGGCAAGACCGACCTTGCGGCGCCGGTCGGTTGGCGTGGTTGTTCCGCGGGCGGGCATGCTGGGATCAGGCTCAATCATTTTTCTTGGGAGCCGGGGCCAGCTTGCCGCAGGCATATGCAAAGCGTTGCGTCGCTTCGGCAAAATCGATCCGGAGAATGGCGGCGCGGGCGGTGAGCACGAGGTCGAGGCCCGGGGGCACGAGGTGCTGTTGCCGGCGGTAAAGTTCACGCAACCGGCGTTTGGCCCGGGCGCGTTGCACGGCATTGCCGACGGAAGCCCGGGAGGCCACCACGCCAACGCGTGGGGTTTGGGCGGGATCGCCGTCGGGCCGAACGCGCCACGTCAGGAGGAAGGCCCCGCAATCCATGCGGCGGCCCTGCTCACGGACGGCGCGGAAGTCACCATTGCGCCGCAGGCGCTGCCCGGCGCGGAGACGCATGTTCAGACGACGGTCAGGCGCTTGCGGCCCTTGCGGCGGCGGGCGGCAATGACCTTGCGGCCGCCGCGGGTGGCTTTGCGGGCGCGAAAACCAATCTTGCGGGCGCGTTTCTTGCGGTGCGGGCGGAATGTAGGCTTCATAAAGTTATGGCAAAAAGAGGGTCAGACTCGCCGGGGGGGGGCCGGGGTGTCAAGCGAGAGCTTTGGGGGTGATTTCCGGCCGGCGCAAGCCCCCACCCGTTACTTTCTCGCCTCGCGTTTCGAGTGTGAACAGCCTGCGCATAATAATCCTTTGCGTTTGGGGGCGGTCGACGCGACCTTGGACGCATGGCCGAGTCATGCCCAAAGCCGACCCATTCACCGGACAACCGTCCCACCTCGAAGGCTCCCGCCTCCCTGGGGAGGAAGGATGGTCCGTTGTTTTGGACGGTCACAGGCAACGACTTCGGGCGCTCGATCAGCTGGGCCAGAAAGCAGCCCAATGCGGTATCCGAACAAATCCGGACCGCGCTCTCGTCCTCGCCGAAGCCGACGAAGTAGGCCTGTTGGAGTTTGCCGAGGACCGCTGGAGGGAACTGGGTCAGGCGATCCGGGAATTCAGGGCCACCCTGCCCGAAGTGCGATTGGAGGACTTCGGGTTCAGTTCCGAGGCGGCCGACCCTTTTGAGGCGAATACCACCCAATTGCGGCGAATCGGCGGCGGGGTGGAGGCCCTGGCCTTTGCGGACACCCAGGATTCCGTGTACAAATTCTTCCATTTCCGCGAAGGAGGGGAAATCGGGGCGACTTTTGCCTTTGCCCGCGGGGAGGACGAGGTTTTACAAGCGACGGCGGTTCCGGGGAGCTACCGACGGCTGTTCGAGAAGCTGCGGCTGACCCACCTCATCGGCATGCCGACGGAAATCGCCGGACTTACCCCGGAAGGCATTTTGGTGGCCAAGCAAACCTTCGGGCAGATGTTGCCGGAAAAAACCGACATGTCCGGGCTCGATCCGGATCGGCTCATTCCGATTCCCTCGCGATTCCTGCGGTCAGACCGCGATCACCCGCGATTGCTGTTCCTGGATGGCGAGCCCTGGCTGGTGGGGGACACGCATGATCGGAATGTGGTCTTGGCCGAGGATGATACTTGGCGGGTGATCGACCTGGTGGCCGCGCCGCTGCCCCCGGAGTGGCTGGGGCCGATGCCGCTGTTTCGCGACTGGATCGAACGGGCGCGACTGGACCCCCGGGCGGAAATCCTGGCGGCGGTGAATGATGACGAGCTGTAAGCGGGGATGGATGTTACCCCAGCAGGCCTCAGTCTGAAAATCCTCGCCGGAAAATAAAAAAGGCGGGGTCAGCGACCCCGCCCTGCAAAATCGGTTCGTCCCGGGTTCAGCCTTTCTGGCTGTCGATGAAGGCGAGGACGTTCTCGGCCTGCTTGTCGGTGACGCCGGAGTCCTTGTAGACGATCTTACCGCCCATGATCACGTAGCATTCTCGCGAGGCGAAGAACGTCGCGCTCTGGCCGAAGGCGGTCACAACCTTCTTGTCCGTGTCGGCGAGCAGGGGAAAGGGGAAGTGGTTCGTCGCCTTGAATTCCTTTTGCTTCTCCACGGTGTCGAGACTCACGCCGACCACGGCGGCCCCGCGCTTGGTGAGCTCGGCGCTGGCGTCGCGGAGGGAACAGCCCTGCTTGGTGCAACCGCCGGTCAGGGCCTTCGGATAAAACCAGACGACGGTGTACTTGTTGTGGGCGTAGACGTCACCGAGGTTCAGGGTGTCGCCCGTGTCGGTGACCGCGGAAACGACCGGGGCGGCGTCGCCCACTTTCAGCGATTCGGCGGCGAGGCGGGAGAAAAGACCGGTCAGGGCGGTGAGCATAAGGAGAAAGCGAAGGGTTTTCATTGTCGGGAGAGATAAGCCACGGAAGGAAGATTGGCAAATTATCGCGAAAACCGCGCGCCCGACACAGCCAGAGCCGGCGGGTTCCGTCCCATTGGCTAAAAGTTTTGCAAAATCCCCGGACAGGGAACCATCCGTGCGTCTTGGTGTTACTGGGGGGACCAAGCGTGCGATCTTTGCGCGCTGGCACCTACAAACCAATAAAGAACATGAATACCTCCTCCCTTAAATCCCTCGTTCTCGTGACCGCCCTGGCGCTCAGCCTCGGTGCGACCGCCCGGGCCGGCTCGGCCGTGCTCGATGAAAAACCGGCGCCGATGGTCGGCAACCTGAGCCTCCTCGGCCAGACCTACGGCACGCTGACCTACAGCTATATCAACGTGGATGACGTTTCCTCCCATGGTGACCGCTACAACTTTGAGGTGAACCAACCCCTCGCCTTTGGCATCGATGGGATCCTCAGCTTTGAGCACTCCCAATCCAGCGAAGTCGCCGGGTCGCGCGTGAAGCAGAATATCCTCGGTGGCGCCCTCCGCGCCTTCAGCACCTCGTACAACTGGGGCAAGCCCTACGTCGAGGCCGGGGCCGGTTACACCTGGGCCCGTTATGCCGGCGCGAAGGACAACTCCTTCATCTGGCACCTGGGTGTGGGCGCGGAGTTCCAGGTCACTCCCCAGGCCACCGTGACGCCCTACGTGACCTATGAGGACGCCCCCAGCCTCGCCGGCGGCAACACCTGGAATTTCGGGGTCAAGGCCAACTACTGGATCGACTCCTCCTGGGCGGTGACGGCCGGGTTGTCGCGCAACGACGAGAAGGCCACGGCGTTCACGATCGGCACGAACTTCCGCTTCTGACCTTCCGTCCGCCCCCGGGCGGACGCAGGTGTGTGCAACGAGCCGCGGCGCCGAAGGGCGTCGCGGCTCCTTTGTTTTCCGGACGGGCCTCAGGCGCGGGCCAGGTGCCGCGCGACCCAGGCGGAGGCAAATTGCGTGGTGACCACGGAGAACGTGAAC
Source organism: Verrucomicrobiota bacterium (assembly GCA_039797805.1). Classification (GTDB taxonomy): domain Bacteria; phylum Verrucomicrobiota; class Verrucomicrobiia; order Opitutales; family Opitutaceae; genus Lacunisphaera. The sequence goes on along the minus strand of JBDKHE010000474.1, from coordinate 6,660 downwards.
AGATAGAGGCCGGCGCCGATATGAATCTCGGCGATGGCGGCGGACTTCATCGCCACGATGAGAATGGCGACGACGAAGACATCGAGCATCGACCATTTGCCGAGGGACTCGACCCACCCATGCAGCCGGCGCATCCGGACGAGATCGTGGGCGCGTTCCAGCCACACGAGCGCCAGCAGGCCGAGTTTCACACAGGGAAACACCAGGGTGAAGAGACTCAGCACGGCGAACAGGAAATACTCACCCTCGCGAAACAGGGTGATGATGCCGCCCACGATGGAAACCCCGCTTTCGAAGACCCAGAACTTCGTCACGTGAAAGAAGGGAAAGAATATTCCCGTGCCGAAAAGCACCAGGGCGACGACAATCAGGACGGGGATGGCGCGCGTGGCGGCCGGCGTGGATGCTGACATGATAAGTTCGTATACCGCCGCCCGGTGCGTCGCGAGAGGGAAACAGGCTGCCGCCCGATCCGTTGGAGGCGTGCGGCTAATGCCCGCCCACGGCGGTTCTCGGGAAACCGGTCGGGCAGCCGACGCCCGCCGAACCTAGATATAATACATCTCGGTCGGGTTCTTGGTCGCGAGCTGGTCGAGGGTGTAGCTCTTGACCTTCTCGATCAATGCGGTGCGGACCTCGCCCCAGACCTGCTTGAGCCGCTTGCCGCTCTGTCCGTGGAAATTGCCGCTGAGGCCGAGGCAGTCGCCCTCCGTGGCCATCATGATGTCGTAGAGCGAGATTTCGTCCGGCGGGCGGGCCAGCTTGTAGCCGCCGAGATTGCCGCGGCGGCTGGTGATGAGTCCGTGCGTGCGGAGCTTGCCGAGGATCTGCGCGAGGAAGTTCGCGGGCACCGCCTCGGTGCGGGCGAGATGCTCGATCTGCGCCAGTTCACCCGAGCCGTCGAGCCGGGCCAGTTCGGCCATGACGCGACAGGCGTAGTCCACCTTGACGGAGATTTTCATGGTTCAGATGACGTAGTCCGTGTTTTCCGGACGCACGACTTCGGTGGGTGGCAGCAGCATGCCGGCGGCGACGGTGGCATTGGTGCCCTGTTCGATGAGAATGAAGGAACCGGTGAGCCGGTTGCTGGCGTAGCCGTCGTAGAAGAGCGGCTTGGCGGTGCGGATCCGGATCTCGCCGAGATCATTCACGGCCAGTTCCGCCGGGGCTGGCTGGGTCTCAAGGGTCACCATGTCGAGGCGGTGCTCGATCTCCGTGACAATCGCCTGCACGGTGCTCGTGGTGTGCTTGAGGAAATATTTCTTCCCACGCTGCAGGGGTCGCGGGTGCATCCAGCAGACCTTGGCGCGCAGGTCCGTGCCGCCGCCGGGCAGGGCGTCGAGCCCGACCAGCATGCTGCCCCGGCTCACATCGACGTCGTGTTCGAGCACGATCGAGACCGATTGCGGACAGAAGGCCTCGGGCACGGAGCCGTTGTAGGTGTGGATTTCCTTCACCGTGGAAACGACCCCGCCGGGCAGCGCCATGACCTTCTGGCCGGTGCGCACGATGCCGCCGGCAATCTGGCCGCTGAAACCGCGGAAATCGTGGAGGCGCGGGTCGGTCGGATTGTTGGGCCGGTTGACCCATTGGACCGGCAGACGAAAGGCGTTGAGGTTCCAGTCGCTCGCGATGTGCACGGTCTCCAGGTGGCCCAGCAAGGTCGGGCCGACATACCAGGGCGTGTTCACGGAGGGCGTCACGACGTTGTCGCCGTTGAGGGCGCTCAACGGGATGAACTTCACGTCCTTGATGCCGAGGCGCGGCAGGAACTCCTCGAACTGCTCGCGAATCTCGTTGAAGCGGGCCTCGCTCCACCCGACGAGATCCATCTTGTTGATGGCGACGACGAGGTGGGGGATGCGCAGCAACGAGGCGATCGCGGTGTGGCGACGGCTCTGCTCGATGACGCCGAGGCGGGCATCGACGAGCACGATCGACAGGTTGGCGGTCGACGAGCCCGTGACCATGTTGCGCGTGTACTGAACGTGGCCGGGAGTGTCCGCGATGATGAACTTGCGGCGCGGGGTCGCGAAGTAGCGGTACGCGACATCGATCGTGATGCCCTGCTCGCGCTCGGCGCGGAGACCGTCGGTCAGGTTGGCCAGGTTGATCTGGCCGCCGCCGGTGATGTCGGCGGAGCGCTCGAGGGCCTCGATCTGGTCCTCCATGAGCGACTTGGTGTCGTAGAGGAGGCGTCCGATGAGCGTGGACTTGCCGTCGTCCACGCTGCCGCAGGTGTTGAGGCGCAGGATGTCGACGACCGGCATAGGCGCGCGCGGGGCGGCAGGGTTGCCGAGGACGGGAGAGACTAGGGTGGAAGGTGAACTGGCGGACATGAGAATCAGATGTTGGCGAATGGCGCTTACACACCCCGCCCTGTCGGGCACCCCTCTTGATAGAGGGGAACCAAACCACGCGGCCGATGATCCCCTCTAAGAAGAGGGGTGGCGCGGAGCGACGGGGTGTTTAGGTTGGGCACGGTGGAGATGGGGATGCGGTTTAGAAGTAGCCGGCTTTCTTGCGGTCTTCCATGGCGGCTTCGGAGGCCTTGTCGTCAGCGCGCGAGCCGCGCTCGGTAACGCGGGCGGCGGCGACCTCGGCGATGATGTCGTCGACCGTCTCAGCCGGGCTGTCGATCATGCCCGTGCTGATCATGTCGGCGATCGTGCGCACGCGGCAGACCAGGGTTTTGCGGGCCTCGGTCGGCTTGGGGCGGGCGCCGGCGTAGGGATCAGGCTTGGAGGGATCCGTGTGCTCGGGCGGCAGGGGCAGCCACTGGCCGCCGCGGCGGAAGCACTCGCGGGTGTGGCTGAAGTAGATGTTCGGCACTTCCAGCTGCTCCTGCTTGATGTATTCCCAAACGTCCATCTCGGTCCAGTTGCTCAGCGGGAACACGCGCATGTTTTCGCCCTGGTTGAGGCGGGCGTTGTAGAGGTTCCAGATCTCGGGACGCTGGTTCTTCGGATCCCACTGGCCGAAGGAGTCGCGGAAACTGAAGAAGCGTTCCTTGGCGCGGGCTTTTTCCTCGTCGCGCCGGGCGCCGCCGATGGCGCAGTCGAAACGAAATTCCTCGATGGCGCCGAGGAGGACGGGGATTTGCAGCTTGTTGCGGCTGACTTCGCCGGGCGCCGGTGTCGCCGTGCCGTTGGCGATGGCCTGGTCCACGGTGCGGACGATGAGCTTGGCGCCGAGCTCCTTGGCGCGGCGGTCGCGGAATTCGATGAGCTCGGGAAACTCGTGACCGGTCTCGACGTTGAGGAACGGCATCGGCAGGTCGGAAGGACGGAAGGCCTTCTCCGCGAGGCGCAGGAGACAAATGGAGTCCTTGCCACCGGAGAAGAGCAGCACCGGCCGTTCGAACTCGGCGGCGACTTCGCGCATGATATGGATGGCCTCGGTCTCGAGATGGGCGAGGTGATCTAGATGATAGGAAGACATTGGAACAGGGGGAGAGACACTAATTTCACGAATTGGCACGAATGATTCACAGGATAACCCGTTTCCATTCTAGGGAGGCGGAGCCGAAATTAACCAGCAATCCCACCTGCAGTTTGGCGGCCGCCAAGTAATTGATTACTTGCTTCACGTGGGCCTCGGTCAGTCGTTCCACCGCCTTGGCCTCAATGATGATTTTTTCCCAAACGACGAAATCGGCGAAGTAGTGGTGGGGAAGAATCACACCCTTGTAGGTGATTTCGCATTTCCTTTCCCGACTGAACGGGATGGCCGCGTTGCCGAGTTCACAAACCAACGCGTCCTTGTAGACGACTTCGTCCAAACCTCGACCTAGCACCCGATGTATTTCCATGCAGAAGCCCACAAGCTGGAAGCATTCGTCCTTGTAGAGCAGTTCACTCATTAAAATTCGTGGGAATTAGTGCAATTCGTGTCTCAAGCTTGGGCCGCCGCGCTTTGCGCGGCTTTACCGCCCCAGGCGGCGTGGAGGCCGCATTCGCGTTTTTCGTCGGCTTTGGCCGGGTCGAAGTAATCCCACTCGTTGGGCAGTTGGTGCTCGGCGAGGTAGGCTTCCATCTGGGCGTCGGACCAGTTGAAAACCGGGCTGACTTTCAGCGCGCCGAAGTTGGCGTCGTGTGAGATGACGTCGAGGCCGGCGCGGTTCGGGTTCTGGACCTTGCGCAGGGCGGTGATCCACACCGTCGGCGCGAGTTCCTTCATGCCGCGTTGGAAGGGCTCCAGCTTCATGACGGCGCTGAACTGTTTCAGGCCGGCCTCGTCATCGAGCGACGGGATCGGGCCGTGCACGGCATCGCGGTGCGCGGGTGTCATTTTGGGCAGAAACGGTTTGAGGTTCAGCTTGAGCTGCGTGCGCAGCTGCTCGGCGTGCTTGTAGGTGGCCGGCCGGTTGTAGCCGTGGTCGACCCAAAGGACGGGGATGTCGGCCTGCGCCTGCGTGGCGAGGTGGAGGACGACGGCCTCGTAGGGGCGGAAGTTGGTGGAGACGATGGCGCGGCCGCCGGCCTGCGCGAGGGCCCAGCGGACAACCTCAAGCGGAGACTTGTCGCGGAGCGCGGCGTTGGCGGCGGTGATTTGAGCGGGGGACCAGGTGGACATGGGCAGATGGCTTAAATGGCGAAATCTTCGGCGACTTTCACGCGACCGAAGGCGAGGCGTTCCCAGATGCGTTCGTGGGCAAAGTAGAGGGCGACCTTCGTGAACAGTTCAACGAAGCCGATGCTGAAGGCCCATTTGGCGTGCCCGGTGATCAGGTAGGAGATGAGGATCGTGTCGAGCGTGCCGAGGGCACGCCACGAGATGGCCTTCACCAGGCTGCGGTAGGGTTTGTCCTTCGTCATCGGGAAAGGGGAAGGACGATCAATTGGCGGCGGCCGGAGCGGGCGTGGTGGTCGCGCGGGCCGCGATGGCCTCGGGGATCAGCACACGGGTCGCAAAGTCACCGAAGCGTTCGCCGGTGGTGCGTTCGGCCTTCCAGCGGGTGAGCAGCGGGCGCAGCTCGGCTTCGAGCTCCGCCTCCTTGATCACTTCCTTGTAAACCTGGTTGAGCCGGGCGCCGGTCACATCGCCACCGAGCCAGAGCTGGTATTTGCCGGGCGCCTTGCCGACGAAGCCGATCTCGGCCATGTAGGGGCGGGCGCAGCCGTTGGGGCAGCCGGTGGAGCGGATGATGATCTCCTCGTTGGCCACGCCGATCTCGGCGGCGAGTTTCTCGATGCGGTTGATGAGGCCGGGCAGGGCGCGCTCGGACTCGGCGAGGCCGAGACCGCAGGTGGGCAGCGACGGGCAGGCCATGGAGGCGGCGTGCAACACCGAAGCCTGGGCAGAGGTCTTCACGCCGTGCGTGGCAAGGAGCGCGTCGATCGCGACGCGGTCGGCGCCGGGGATGTTGGCGAGGATGACGTTCTGGTTGCCGCTGAGGCGGAACTCGATCTTCGGGAACTTCTCCGCGACCTGGCGGAGCGCGGTCTTCATCGCGTGGCCCTCGACATCCTTGATGCGGCCGGTCTGCACGAAGAGCGTGAGGAAATTCGAGCCGTCCACGGCGCGCTGCCAGCCGTAGGTGTCGGTGGTGTTGGTGAACTCGAAGCGGCGGACGCCGGTGAGGGCGAATCCGGTGCGGCGGTTGAGTTCGGCGATCAGCCAGGTGACGCCGCGCTCGGCGACGACGTATTTTAGACGGGCGTGCTTGCGGTTGGTGCGGTCGCCGAAATCGCGATGGATCGTCAGCACGGCCTTGGCGACGTTGACGACCTGTTCGCGCGGGAGGAAGCCGATGACATCGGCGAGGCGGGTGTAGGTCTGGTCGTTGCCATGGCTGCGGCCGAGGCCGCCGCCCACGGCGAGGTTGTAGCCGAGCAGCTGGTCGTTCTCGATGACGGCGATGAAGCCGAGATCGTTGGTGAATACGTCCATGTCATTGGACGGCGGGATCACGAAGGAGGTCTTGAACTTGCGGGGCAGGTAGGTCGCGCCGTAGAGCGGGTCGACGTAGCTGGTGTTTTCCTCGGCATCGAGGTTGAGCTGGACGTTGTCGACCCAGATGGAGTGGTAGGCCTTGGTCTGCGGCGCGAGGGCCTCCATGACGAGGAGGCTGTCGGCGAAGACGTCGGCGCGGGCCTTGGTGGTGGCGGGCGTGGGCGAGACGGTGATGTTGCGGTTCACGTCGCCGCAGGCGGCGAGCGTGGAGAGCATCGAATCGTTGATCCGCTTGATGAGCGGACCGAGACCGTTCTTAACCACGCCGTGGAACTGGATGCTCTGGCGCGTGGTGATGCGGAGGGTGTTGTTGCCGTACTGGGTGGCGAGGTCGTCGAACGTCGTCCACTGGGCCGGCGTCATGACACCGGGGATGCGGCCGCGGATCATGACGAGCCATTTCTTGCCGGTCTTGCGCAGATCGCGGTCATCCTGTTGGTAGATGCCGTGAAATTTGATGAACTGCTCGTCATCTTCGGAAAACTTCTCGAGGGTCGGGTCATTCAGGGTGGCGGCGATATTGCCGGCCAGCGTGGGAATGCGCTGCTTGAGGAGCTCGTTCTTGGAAAGGGGGGCGGTGGTGATTTCGGACATGACTGAGAGAACGCTTGCCACTTTGCCCAAAAGTTAAAGATTAAAAGGAGTCATAATTACTAAAGAACTCATGATGGCATCACATTCCACTGCAGATAAGGGCTTTGTCTG
>JBDKHE010000473.1:0-6236 GCA_039797805.1 Verrucomicrobiota bacterium | reverse complement strand
CGACCGGCACTACGCCTACACCGCCGGCACGGTCGAGGATTACCAAAAGCCGATGCTCATCGTCGACGGCAAGATTGCAAACTACTCCGGGGTAAACCCCCAATACACGGCCGACAGCAAGATTCTCCTGACCATCCAAAACCCCGGCAACAACGTGGTGCTCGCCAACGGCAAGCCCGTCGTGTCGGCAGGCCTCTCCGTCGAGCGCGTCACGCCCGGCACCACCGGCAGCCGTTACGCCGTCATTGTGCGCAAACGGAATGTCAACTACGAGGGCGTCGGCACGCTTTACCTAGATGGCAAGGAGGTACCCGGCACCGACGGCGCGATGGACATCACTTTCAGTCCCGACGGCCAGCACTACGCATTGCGCTGCAAGAATCCCGAGGCCCGCACCTTCTTCATGATCATCGATGGCAAGAAAGGGGCGGAATACCAAAGTATCGCCGACAAAGTTGCCTGGTCACCGGATTCCACCAAGGCCATCTATCAAATCTCCAGCAGCGGCCGGAACTTCGTCGTGGTGAACACGGAGGAGTTCGCCGTCGGCCTGGTCGGCTCGCTGTCGCGGGACCCGATCGTCTTTCCGCAGACCGGCGGTCGTTACGCCTTTTCCTCGACGGACGGGGCCAACCGCAATCACCTGACCATCGTCGACGGCAAGAACGTGCTGCCCGCCGGGCTCGCCCCCAACGGGGATTCCTTTGATTTCAGTGCCGATGGCTCACACTACGCCTTCGTGGTCCTCCCGGTCGGTCGCAACGATATCGCCGGCCTCGTGATCGACGGTGTTTTCCGCAACGACCTTTCCGTCGGTGCCATCGGCGGCTCGAACTGGCTGAACCAGACGCGCAACCCCTATTTCAAGTGGAACCGCAACGGCAGGTTCCTCGCCCGCGTCGCGGGTCGCCCGGACAACTCGGCCTACGGCCTCTACCTGAATGACCAACTCGTCTATCCGTCCCGCATGGCGGTCACCCATGTCACTTTCACGCCCGACGGCGACCACCTCTTCTGGATCGGGGCCGAGACGGCCCCCGGCCGACCGCAACGCCAATACGTCGTCTATGCCGACGGCCTTCCCGTCGTTACGCTGAACGGTGATGTCTTCCAAGGCACGAAGGGAGCCTGGTCGATGGGGAGCGATGGCGTGCTCACGTTCCTGGCCGCGGTCGGTGACACCGTAAAACGCTTCCGCGTGACGCCGTCGGCCGATCTCAATCTGGCAAAAGTGGCCGCCAACGCCGCTGCCGCCCAGGCGAAAGCCCTCGCCGATGCGGAAGCCGCCCGGATACGAGAGGAAAAGGAGACCCTCGCCGCCAAGGAGAAAGCCGAGCAGGACCGGATCGAAGCCGCCGCCAAAGCCAAGGAAGCGGCCGATGCGGCTGCCGCCAAGCGCAAGGCCGACTACGATGCCGCCGTGGCCGCCAAGCAGAAGGCTCGTCTCGACGCCATCAACGCAAAGAAGCTCAACGTCCTCAACGCCCAGCGCGCCAAGCAAGGTCTGCCTCCGCTCAAGGAACTGCCCTGACGCGGCCGAGTGTTGGGTTGTTTGGTCCGAACTTAACAACCCATAGCTTGCTCAGTTTCTCGGTTGGGCGGCGTCCACGCCTGGCCCGGGTTGCATCGTTGGCGTTGCGCCAGTCGGAAAAATGCGACGGCGTTTGGGTCGGACTGGTTGAGCCGGTTGCGCCGAAGCTCCGTTCACGCGCTTGGCCTTGGGCGCATGGCGACTGATGCCAAGGCGACGGTTCTCCGCCGTGCGTTCAATCTGAAATTGCTGCATCCGCATGAACAGATCGATCATCTGCTCGGGCATCGCATAGTGATCCAGTCCGGTGCGATCGAGGGCCAGCAGCAGTTCGTGCGTGGCCTCGAGCGTCGAGAGGCAGCCCGGTTCCGGTTGGCGCTTGATGATGTAGCGGCTGGGCGCGGCGTTCGTGAACATGACCTTTGGCAGCCGCTGCAGCGAAGTGCTCAGGCGCAACATCGGACGCACCAGCCGCCACGTCGCGTCCAACAGGAAAACGACCAGCCTGCGCTGGTCGAGCTGGGCACGCAGAGAGTGCAACGCCGCGCCCGCCGCTGCGCCTTCGGCTATGCTGTCTCCCTGCCCTCCGCCCTCTGCTCCCGGCTTTGCGCTGAGGTTGATCGCATCCCTTCCGGGATACAGCAGCACGGGGTAGTTACTCGGGTCATTGATGAGCGCCTGCACCGCCTCGTGCCCGTCGAAATTCTCGCCGATGTGCAGTTCGCTGTCGGCGAGACAGAGGTGCGTGAGCCGGCCCGTGTTGGCCTTGATCCGTTTGAATTCGTACGGGTGCATGAGGATCACGAATTTCGTTCGCGTCCGCATGGGCGTGATCGACCCGCACCAGCAATGCCGGGCCGGCAGGTAGCAGCGGTAGCACATCACACGACTCATGTTCGGTGGACGATTGCGGCCTCGCTCGCAGGTGGCCAGAGACAAATTGCCACCGCCGATGCTCCGTGCCGGTGCGCCTTTTTCACCTCGCAATATATGCGCGTTGTTCCCGGTGGCGCCTGGTCCACGATTGCCTACCTTAGACAACACAACTGCAACGCATGAAAATCCTGCTGATCAGCCCCCGGACCCCGGACACGTTTTGGGGTTTCCAGCACGTTCTGCGGCTGGTGGCCAAAAAGGCGGCCTTCCCGCCACTCGGTCTGCTGACCGTGGCCGCCCTGTTGCCGCGGGAGTGGGGCCTTCGCCTCGTCGATCTCAATGTGTGCCGGCTTGATGAGGCCGATCTTCTCTGGGCGGATTATGTGTTCGTCGGGGCCATGATCGTACAGCGCGCCTCGGTCGAGGAGATCGTCCGCCGCTGCACCGCCGCGGGCCGGACCCTGCTGGCTGGCGGGCCGCTCTTCACTACCGGGCACGAGCAGTTCCCAGCCATACCCCACTTCGTCTTGGGCGAAGCCGAGGAGGTCATGCCTCAAGTCGTGGCCGACCTGCGATCCGGGACGCTGCAGCCGATCTATCGGGCACCGCGCTTTCCCGACCTGGCTTCCACCCCCGTGCCTCGGTGGGATCTGATCCGGCTGCGGGACTACGTGACGATGGCGGCGCAGTTTTCCCGCGGATGCCCATACGACTGCGAATTTTGCGACATCATCGTGATGAACGGTCGTGTCCCGCGCACCAAGCAACCGGCCCAGTTCATTGCAGAGCTTGAAGCCCTGCGCCTGCGCGGGTGGCGGGATATGGTGTTCGTGGTCGATGACAATTTCATCGGAAACAAGGCCCGCACGCGCGCCCTGCTCCAAGCCATGATCGAGTGGCGGAAGCGTACCGGGGCCCGCATGGGGTTTCTCACGGAGGCCTCCATCAACCTCGCCGACGATGCGGAGTTGCAGGCGCTGATGATCGCCGCCGGCTTCCGCAAGGTGTTCGTGGGCATCGAGACTCCGTCGGTCGCCTCGCTGGAGGAGTGCCGCAAGCTCCAGAACCGCGATCGTGACCTGGCGGCCGCCATCCAAACCCTGCAGCGTTCGGGCCTGGAGGTCATGGGCGGCTTCATCGTCGGTTTCGATCATGATACCAAGGACATTTTCCGACAGCAGTTTGAATTCATCCAACGCTCCGGCGTGGTCACGGCGATGGTCGGACTGCTCACTGCCCTGCCCCAGACGCGACTGCATTTCCGCCTAAAACAGGAGAACCGGCTCACGGCCGGTTCCAGTGGCAACAACACGGCGGCCACGCTCAACTTTCAGCCCAAATTGGACCGGGCCTACCTGGAGAACGGCTATCGGGAACTCATGCGGAGGCTCTACGAACCGCGGAATTACTACCGGAGAATTCGCGTCTTCCTGCGAAATCACCACGCGGCGAATGTCCCATTACGGCTCTCCCGGACGGACGTCAGTGCCTTCCTGCGGTCGTTCTGGCTGCTCGGGGTCTGGCATCGCGGCCGCACTGCCTACTGGTGGTTTTCACTGAACACGCTGGTGAGCCAGCCGCGGCAGTTCCGCGTTGCCATCGAACTGGCGATCATCGGTCATCACTTCCGGCGCGTCGCCGCAGGCTTGTGAGCAGTCTGCGAAAACCGGCGGCCGGACCAGGAGTCTCGGCCAGGTCCGGGGCTCCGTCGCTCAGCGGCTGTTCTTCTTCAGAATCTTGTCGGCCTTTTTCTGGGCCGGAGTCTTGAGAGGTTGCTTGCGGGTCTGTTTCTGGGAATTTTGGGTTTTGGCCATGACGGGTCAGGGAGGTTGAGTGAGATGTGATTGAAAGAACAAGGCACGGTCCCGAATCAATCGGGCCACGCCTCGCATGGATTGGCTGGCTTACTTGCGCTTGGCTGCGGCAGCCTTGGCCTTGGTGGCCTGTTGGGACATGATCAGCGCATTCTTTTGCCGGTTAATACCGTCGGTTTTGGACTGCTTTTGCGAGGCGTGCTTCTGCGTGGATTTAGGGGATCTGTCGCCCATGGGAGGTGCTTTGGTTGAGTTGACTCGCCGACGGAATGGATGTTTCCCCGAGGGCGTTCGGCCTTTTTAAAACTAAATCCGGATATAGCGAGCATTTGCGCGAAGGCCGGCCAGTTGATCCCATTCCTAGGGTATCACCCCATGGTCTGCTGACCGAGTCCGGCTTATCATCGGGTCATCATGACAAGGCCATCTACCTCAGCCCAGGTTGCCGCGAAAGCCGCCAATCCAGTCGTCGTCGGTTCCGTCTCTACCATTGCCCATCCGCATCGACCTTCGAAAGACGTGCCTGAACCCAGTCATCTCAACGATCATTTTGGCCGCGCAAGGCCACAGGCCGGACCATTTCCCTGGACACTGGGCTTTGGCCTGCTGTCCGTCGCTTTGTTGATAGCGGCGGGCGTACTCTGGAGCCAGGTGAATGATCGCAATCGGATCATTCACGGCGACAGGATTCTCGCCCAGCAGATGGCCGCCAAGGCTATCATGACCCAGGCACAGTTGACCGAAGCCCAGACCGTCACTCTCCGATTGCTGAAGCAACTCGACGCGACGACCGCGGAGATCATCCAGCTGAAGGCCTCGGGAAACCTGTCCAAGGCCGAGTCCGCCGGCCTTCGGGCGGATCTGACCAAGGCTTTGAGGACCTCTCTCGCCCTCCAACGGGAGAATGACCAGGCCAAGTTCACCGCGCCCGCACGGCCGACGGCAGTGGAAGTCGCCCGAGCGTCCGAAATTGAGCGCAGGCGCTCATTGCAAAAGACCGATTAAGTCGCCCCCGGTAACTCCGGCGGTCGGGAGCCTCGCATCCGATTTGGGCCTTTGCGTTTCGCGGCATTGAGGGTAATTTTTCCGTAGGCCATGAAAATGTCCTACCGACAGAAAAGCGGTGTCTGGCTCGTCTGCGTAGTCAGCCTTTTCCTCCTCGCCCTGTGGAGGCACGGTGGGATTGAACCGGGTCACGCGCTGCTGTTGTTCGCACTCTGCTTTGTCTGTGAACTCGTCGACAGCGGACTAGGCATGGGCTACGGGACCATCCTGACCCCGACACTCCTGCTCCTCGGCTACTCGCCCCAGGATATTGTGCCGACCGTCTTGTTGTCAGAACTGCTCAGCGGTTTCTCCGCCGCCTTCTTTCATCACGAGATCAAGAACGTGCAGCTGGGGTTCCGCGGCCGGGACTTCATGCCGGCGATGATTCTCGCGGCCGGCAGCATTGCCGGCGTTACCGTGGGGGTCTTGATCGCTGTCAGTATACCCAAACAGATGCTCAGTACGGGCATCGGCGGCATCATTCTGCTCTCGGGCCTGATGGTGGTCCTGCTCGCGCGACGGGTCATCACCTACCGGCGGTGGAAAATGCTGCTGCTCGCGACCGTAGCCTCCTTCAACAAGGCGCTCAGCGGCGGCGGCTATGGTCCCCTCGTGACCAGCGGACAGATCCTGAGTGGCGTGGACGGCAAGGCCTCGGTTGGCATCACGTCGTTCGCCGAGGCCTTTACCTGCCTGCTCGCTGTGACGCTTTTCCTCGGCAAGGGAGGTTCGATCAATCTGGTGCTCTTCATCCCGATGGCAGCCGGTGCCCTGATCTCCGTGCCTTTTGCGGTCTTCGTCATCAACCGCACCCACGAAACTCGCCTCAAACTGGTCATCGGTGGCCTCACGATGGCGATGGGCGTCCTCACGATCTACAAGGCCCTGGCCGGATGATTTCCCCGCCAGGCTGAGCCGGGACCGGCCCCAGTCCGACCGATCGCCCCCATCTTAACCAAGGCAGGGGC
>JBDKHE010000472.1:0-3196 GCA_039797805.1 Verrucomicrobiota bacterium | reverse complement strand
TTGCCGGGTGCGCCTCATCAACGACGCTGACGCCGCCGGCCTGGCCGAGATGAGGTTCGGTGTTGGGCGGGGGCAGCAAGGCACCGTGCTCCTGCTCACCTTTGGCACGGGCATCGGCTCGGCGCTCTTCCATCGCGGGGAATTGTTTCCCAATGCCGAATTCGGCCACATTCCGTGGCGGGGCAAGGCCTTTGAACGGTACGCCGCGGCATCGGTGCGCAAGCGGGCGCGACTCGACTGGCGCCAGTGGTCGGGGCGGGTTAACTGCTATTTCGAGGTGGTCGAACGGTTGGTCTCTCCCGACCTGATCATCTTGGGCGGTGGCGTCAGCAAGAAGTCCGAGAAATTCCTGAAGTATCTCCGCGCCGATGCCAAGGTTGTCCCGGCCAAGCTGCATAACGATGCGGGCATCGTGGGTGCGGCCATGGCCTGGCAGCATGCCTCCCGCTAGACGCGACGGACACACCGTCGGTCTTGGGTGCCGGGTGGCTTCAATCCTGGCCGGCGCCGATTGACCCGGCCCGCTTTGGCTCGCGTGCGCCTTGATGCCATTCATCCGCCTGCTTCTCCACTTATCAAAAGGGAATGCAACTTTGGGCCGTTTGCGGGTGTGTTATCGCCATGCCCAGCCATGATCGCCTGTTCCTGAGTTCATCGCGCCTGAATGTTGCCGCCTCAGCGACGGGTGTTTCTCCGACTGGTTTTATTGGCTGCCGTACCACTAATCGCTGGTCATCAAGCAGCTCCCTGTAATACCTTTTCCCTTACATCATCCCATGTCTGCTCCATCGAATCCCGTACCAGCCACGCCGAAGAAGAAATCCCGTCGCAAGCTTTTGATCGTGCTGCTTGCGCTCGCCGTCGTGGCCATCGGAGCCACGGTGGTCGTCGTCGCCAAAAAGAAAGACAAGTCCATCGTCGTCACCACGGAAAAGGCGGTGATCAAGACAATCACCCAGGTGGTCAATGCCACCGGCAAGATCCAGCCCGAGACCGAGGTCAAGATCGCGCCCGAGGTTTCCGGTGAAATCATCGAGCTGCCCCTGCGCGAGGGCGCCGCGGTCAAGAAAGGGGACCTTCTCGTCCGCATCAAACCCGACAATTACAAGTACCAGCTCGACCAGCGCGAGGCTGCCTTGGCGGCCGCGCGGGCCACCGCGATCCAGAACAAGGCCCAGCTGCAGAAGGCGGAGGAAGACTACAAGCGCGCCCAGGACCTGTTCGCCAAGCAACTGATTTCCGAGGCCGACATGACGGCGAGCCGCACAGCGTTTGAGCAGGCGCATGCCTTCTACGACAATGCCCTGGCGCAGATCCGCAGCAGCGAGGGCCTGCTGGCCCAAGCCCAGGAGCAACTCAGCAAGACCGTGATCTATTCTCCCATCGACGGCACCGTGAGCTCCCGCACCAACGAGGTGGGCGAGCGCGTCGCTGCCACCGGTTCCTATGGCGTGGCCGAGGTCATGCGCGTGGCCGACCTCGCCAACATGGAAGTCCGTGTCAACGTCAACGAAAACGACGTCATCAACGTCAAGATCGGCGACAAGGCCAAGATCTCCGTCGACGCCTACCCGAACCGGCGCTTCGCCGGCGAGGTCTGGGAAATCGCCTCCAGCGCCCGCACCACGGGCATGAACACCCAGGAGGAAGTCACGAATTTCGTGGTCAAGATCCGCATCACCGATCGCGACGTCGCCTTCCGTCCCGGCATGAGTGCCAACGCCGACATCGAGACCAAGTCGGTGACCGACGTGGTGGCCGTGCCGATCCAGTCGGTCACCGTCCGTAGCCGCGAGGGCTCCAAGACGATCGACCAGCTGGCGCAGGAGCGTGACAAGAAGGCCAAGGAGACCCAGGGCGAGGGGGCCGCCGCCGCGATCAACCAGAAGCAGCAGCGGGAGAGCGAACGCGCCGACCGCGAGGCCCTCCAACGCGTGGTCTTTCTTCGCACGGGTGACACGGTCAAGATGGTCAATGTGACGACCGGTATTTCCGACACCACCCACATGGAGATCACTTCCGGGCTGAAGAAGGACGACGAGGTGGTGACCGGTCCCTTCAGCGTCGTCACCCGCATGCTCAAGGACGGGGACAAGGTCCGCATCGAGCCACCCAAGAAGCCCGGCGACAAGAAGAAGTCATCCCCGTCGCCTCACCATGACTCCTGTCGCACCCACGGCCGCACGGCCGACCCGCCCCCCGGGGAAGCTGGTCATCCAGATTGATGGCGTCACCAAGTTCTACAAGATGGGCGAGGAGACGATCCGCGCCTTGCGCGGCGTCGCCCTGCAGATCCGACGCAACGAGTACCTCGCCATCATGGGCCCATCCGGTTCCGGCAAGTCCACGCTGATGAACATGCTGGGCTGCCTGGATACCCCCACGGACGGTCATTACGATTTCAACGGCAAGAACGTGGCGCACATGGTGGACGACGAGCTCGCGGAGATCCGCAACCACGAGATCGGTTTCGTATTTCAGACCTTCAACCTGCTGCCGCGCTCCAACGCGCTGCACAATGTCGAGCTGCCGCTGATCTACGCCGGTCTGCCCCGCCACGAACGCCTGGAGCGCGCCCGTCAGGCGCTCACGGATGTCGGTCTGGGTGACCGCATGCATCACCGGCCGAACGAGCTTTCCGGCGGTCAGCGTCAGCGCGTGGCGATCGCCCGGGCGCTGGTGACCCGTCCGTCGATCATCCTCGCCGATGAACCGACGGGCAACCTCGACTCCAAGACCGGCGTCGAGATCATGGATCTCTTCGAGCAACTCTACGAGCAGGGCAACACCATCATTGTGGTCACCCACGAAGAGGACATCGCCCGGCATGCCCGCCGGATCGTCCGGCTCCGCGACGGTCTCATCGAAAGCGACGAGCCGGTCGCCTGAATTCCATGCGTCGCCTGATTTACGAGCTGATTGAATCCGTCCGGATCGCGGCCGCCCAGATCCGGGCGAACAAGATGCGCTCGGCGCTCACGGCGCTCGGGGTGATCATTGGCATCGTTGCCGTCACGCTCATGGGCACGGCGATCAAAGGCATCGACGCCGGCGTCGACCGTAGCATGGCGGGCTTTGGCGACGATATTCTCTATGTTTCCAAATGGCCCTGGCACGGCGTCGAGGACTGGTGGAACTACCGCAATCGCCGGCCGATCAAGCACGAGTACGGTCCGCAGATCAACGCTTGGATCGC
>JBDKHE010000471.1:0-8030 GCA_039797805.1 Verrucomicrobiota bacterium | reverse complement strand
TCATGCTCTCCGCCTTGGCCCATCTTTCGCCCACCGAATCAGCCAAGGCCTTCGCGGCCGGGGCCACCCAGCTGCCCTTGCTCGCGGGTCGTCTCGCGCTGCTGGAGTCCTCGGCCTGCGGCTTGGAACAGGTCGACGCCGCCCTCGACAAACTCGCCGTCTGCTCGCTGCCCATTAAGAAGCGCGTCCTGATCGCCGCCGCCCACGTCATCGGCAGTGACGGGACCATCAGCGACGAGGAAACTGAACTTTATCGCGCCTTCGCCGCCACTCTCGATTGCCCGATGCCCTCCCTGGGAACCGCCGCCTGAAATCGCCCACCCTTCGATAACGATGCTCGTCGTCCACGTTCATGTTCAGGTCAAACCGGAGGCGCTGGTCGCCTTCTTGGCTGCAACGACGGAAAACGCCCAGCAAAGCCTCCGCGAGCCCGGCATCGCCCGTTTCGACGTCGTACAGCAACAAGACGACCCGACCCGCTTCGTGCTCGTGGAGGTCTACCGGAATGCCGAGGCTCCCGCCGCCCACAAAGCCACTGCCCACTACGCCGTCTGGCGCGACACCGTCGAACCGATGATGGCCACACCCCGCCGCAGCGTGAAATACGCCAATCTCTTCCCGCCCGACGCGGGCTGGTGATCCGACCCGGCAAGCCCCGCCTCCCTCCCCGCTGTCGCCATGCGTTTCGAATTCGCCACCGCCGGCCGCATCCTGTTCGGCCCGGGCACGCTCCGTGAGATCGGCCCCGCCGCCCGCGCAACGGGCCGACACGCCTTTGTTGCCACCGGACGCGACACCACCCGGGCCGCGCCGCTGCTCGAACTGCTCGCGGCCGAAAAAATCGCCGTCACGACCCGCCCGATCGCCGGCGAGCCCACCACCGACCGCCTGCGCGCCGACGCCGAACTGGCCCGCGCCGCCGGCTGCGACTTCACCATCGGATTCGGGGGCGGCAGCGCGCTCGACGCCGCCAAAGCCGTCGCCGCGTTGCTCACCAACCCCGGTGATCCCCTCGACTTTCTGGAAGTGGTCGGCCGCGGCCTGACGTTGCCCCAACCCGCGGCCCCGTGCCTCGCCATCCCGACCACCTCCGGCACCGGCTCCGAGGTCACCCGCAACGCGGGTCTCATCTCCACCGCGCACCGATTCAAGGCGAGTCTGCGTCACGCCTCGATGCTGCCTCGCCTCGCGCTGGTGGATCCCGACCTGACGCGCGATCTTCCGCCCGCGCTCACCGCCGCCACCGGCCTCGACGCGCTCACGCAACTCATCGAGCCCTACGTTTCCTGCCGGGCCAATCCGTTCACCGACGCCCTGTGCGTCGAAGGCATCCCTCGCGCGGCGGGAGCGCTTCGCCGCGCCTGCCAAGACGGTCGCGATGACGCCGCCCGCGCGGATCTCGCGATGGCCAGCCTCTTCAGCGGACTTGCCCTCGCCAACTCCGGCCTCGGTATTGTCCACGGATTTGCTTCGCCTCTGGGAGGCATGTTTCCGGCTCCGCATGGCGCCATCTGCGCCGCTCTCCTGCCCCATGCCATGGCCGCGAATCTCGACGCGGCCCGCCAGCGGCAACCTCACGGGGAAATCATCCGCCGCTACGATCAGGTGGCTCGCTTGCTCACCGGACGACCGCACGCGTCGGCCGACGAAGGCGTTGCCTGGACTCGTCAGCTCGTCAGTGATCTCCGCATTCCGCGTCTGTCCCTCTACGGCATCACCGCCAACGATATTCCCGACATCGTGGAAAAGGCCGCCGGCGCCAGCAGCACCAAGGCCAATCCTCTCCCGCTCACCCGCCCCGAGCTCACCGCCCTGTTGTCTGCCGCGTTGTGAGCGGGCGCTCCGCGCTCAGTGCCGGATCTGGTTGATCACGATCGCGAGCACCCCCGAACCCACGATCAGCGCCCGGGCGTACAGTTTGCGTTTGTCCTCTTCGGGAATGAGGCGGTTCTCCCGCTTCGCCAGCCACATGAAAAAGAATGCGGGCAGGACCATGGCGTAGAGCCAATGCACGCCGATCTTGGCGAGGAGATGATTCACCTCCCGCGAAAGCGGCCAACCCAGCACGAAGGTCGCGAACAACAGCGCGAAGGTCACGCTCTTGCCCTTGAAGCCCCGCCACAGCCAGCTGATCGCAAACGGATTTACCATCAACCCATAGAAGGGGCCGGTCCGATGCTTGCAAGCCGGACGAAGGCCCGCACGCTGGATCCAGTGTCCCTGGCCGAAAAACAGCAGCAAATGATCGAGGACCTCGCCCTGATCGAGGATTCACAGGAACGACTTTCCGCCATCCTCGACCGCGCCCGCCATCGCCCGCCTCTGACCGAGTCGGAACGTACCGAGGCCAACCGGGTAATGGGCTGCATTTCCCAAGCCTGGATCGTGGCGGATTGTCGCGACGGTCTCTGCCACTTCCGTTGCGACGCCGACTCGCCGCTCGTGCGTGGGTTGCTCGTGCTCCTCTGCGATTTCTATAGCGAAGCGCCGGCTACCGAGGTCGCGGCCACCGAGCCGAGTCTGTTGGAAGCACTGGGGGTGGCCCAGAATCTCTCGCCAACCCGTCTCAACGGGCTGCGCAGTGTCCGGGCCAAAATTAGGGATTTTGCCCTCGCCCAGACCCGCCCGTAAAAAAACACCCGAAGGCCGGCCCCAGCCCATTTCTTCGAAACCTGAGCTCGCCCGCTTCGTCTCAGTGACCACCCCCATCCCATGAGCCACGACGCGTCCGAGCATCACCATCACGGTCATCATCCCTGTCTTGGCGTGTCCACGAGCCTCGAGGACTACTTCCTCACCCGGCGCCAGTTCCTCAATCGCGTCGGCCTCGGCCTCGGCGCCCTCGGCCTGGCCTCCGTCCTCAGCCCCACCGAGCTGATGGGCGCGCCCGGCACGGTCACCGCCTCGGGTGCAGGCCCCCTGCTCCCCCGTTCGCCGCACTTCCCGGGCAAGGCCAAGGCCGTCATCCACATCTTCGCCCAAGGCGCGCCTTCGCATGTGGATACCTGGGATTACAAGCCGACCCTCCTGAAAATGGACGGCAAATCCATCGGCGCCGACGGTGGCGTGGCCATGGCCTCGCCTTTTGCTTTCAAACGCTACGGGCAGTCCGGCCTGGAGGTCAGCGACCTCTTTGCGAAAACCGCCGCCCACGCCGACGACTTCACCGTCATCCGCTCGATGTACACCGACATCCCCGCGCACGATGTCGCCACCACGTTCATGAACACCGGCTCGATCCGGATCACCAAGCCCAGCCTGGGGTCGTGGGTCGTCTACGGCCTCGGCACGGAAAACCAGAACTTACCCGGCTTCATTTCCCTCCGGGGCAATCGATTGCCGACCGGTGGCGCGGGTGGCTACGGCTCGGCCTTTCTGCCGGGCATTTACCAGGGAACCAGCGTCAACACCTCGGCCCAGAACGTGCAGCAGATGATCCAGAACATCCGCAACAGCTACGTCTCCAAGTCCGAGCAGCGTCGTCAGCTCGACTTCGTCCACCAGCTCAACGAACTGCACGCGCAGAACCTCCAACGCGACGCCGCCCTCGAATCGCGTCTCGAGACCGCGGAGATCGCCTTCCGCATGCAGTCCGAGGCGACCGATGTCTTCGACATCAACAAGGAACCCGCCGATGTCCGCGCCGCCTACGGCAATTCCCAACAGGGCAAACAACTCCTCATCGCCCGCCGCCTGGTCGAGCGCGGCGTCCGCTTCGTGCAGGTCTGGCACGATGGCTGGGACCATCATCAGGACCTCGAGGACCGCATTACCGTCAAGGCCGGCGAGATCGACCAGCCCCTCGCGGCATTATTCGCCGACCTCAAACAGCGCGGCCTGCTCGACTCGACCCTTGTGATTTGGGGCGGGGAATTTGGCCGCAAGCCCACCAAGGACCGCAACGGCGGCGACAACCCCGGCCGCGATCACAACGCCAAGGCCTTCTCGGTTGTCCTCGCCGGCGGCGGCGTCAAAGGCGGCTATGTCCACGGCGCCACCGACGAATTCGGCGCGGCCGCCGTCAAGGACAAGGTCCACGTCCATGACCTCCACGCCACCATTCTCCAGACCCTCGGCTTCGACCACACCAAGCTCACCTACCGCTACAACGGGCGCGATTTCCGCCTGACCGACGTCGCGGGCAATGTCGTGAAACCGATCCTCGCATGAGAGCGCGCGCTCCCGGCCGGTATTTTCCTGTAGGGTCGGACCTTGGTCCGCCCTCGCGCCGGAGGTCGTCGCAAGCGACGACCCTACAGATTCTCCTCCTTCTTGTGGGAGCGAGCTTGCTCGCGACAGCTCTCCCCGCCGCCGAACCCACCCTCGCCAAAACCGATCTCGACTTCTTCGAGACCAAAATCCGCCCGGTCCTCAGCGAGCAGTGCTACAAGTGCCACAGTCACACCGCCGACAAGATCAAGGGTGGGCTGCTCCTCGATTCGCGCGACGCCCTGCTCAGCGGGGGCAGCAACGGCCCGATTATCGTACCCGGAAAGCCCGACGAGAGCGTCCTGATCCAGGCCTTGCGCTACACCGACGAGGACCTCCGCATGCCGCCCGAGGATCACGGCGGCAAGTTGTCGGCGCAACAGATCGCCGACTTCACCGAGTGGGTGCGGCGGGGCGCGCCCGACCCCCGGGTGACTCTCGGGATCGCCGGCGGCAAATCCTACGGCGGAGTCGGCAAGAATCATTGGGCCTTCCAACCCCTGCAAAAGCCGACCGTGCCGACCGTGCGCGCGGCCTCCTGGGTGCAGTCGCCGGTCGACAGTTTCGTCCTCGCCCGACTGGAGGCCGAGGGTCTCAGCCCGGCCGCACCGGCCGACAAGCGGACCCTCATCCGCCGGGTGACGTTTGATCTCACCGGCCTGCCGCCGACCGAAGCCGAGATTCAGCGCTTCCTGGCCGACACCTCGCCAGACGCCTTCGCCAAAGTCGTGGACCGCTTGCTTGACTCGCCCGCTTACGGCGAACGCTGGGCCCGCTACTGGATGGATGTCGCCCGCTACTCCGACACCAAGGGCGATCCGCCCAAGCGGGACGACCCGCGGTTCCCCCACGCCTGGACCTATCGCGACTACCTCATCGAGGCGTTCAACACCGACAAGCCCTTCGACCAGTTCATCGTCGAACAACTCGCCGCCGACCGGCTCGTCGCGCAGCAAGCCGCCGCCGCGAAGGAAGCCAAGCAATCCCCGCCCACCAACCAGCACGTGCTCGCGGCTCTCGGTTTCCTCACGCTCGGCAACCAGCACGACGGCCGGCGCAACGACATCATCGACGACCGCATCGACGTCACCACCAAGGCCTTTCTCGGCCTCACCGTTTCCTGCGCCCGCTGCCACGACCACAAATTCGATCCGATCCCCACCAAGGACTATTATTCGCTGTACGGCGTGTTCGCCAATACGGTTGAGCCCAAGTCGGTTTTTCAGGAACCGCCCTTGGACACGCTTCTCCCGAAAACCCCGGAGCTCGTCGAGTACATGGCGAAGGCCAAGGAGCTCGACACCAAGAGCGACGCCCTTCGCCAAGAATACCTGGAGCTGCGCCGCAACCGCAACCGCGACCCGCAAAAGCGCCGCGAACTCATCCGCGCCGAGGGCCAGCTGCAACGCGAGATCGGCAATCTGGAAATGAACCACCCCGGCGCCCCCGCCCGGGCCCACGCCCTGTTTGACGCGCCCAACGCCAAGGATTACCCCGTGTTGCTCCGCGGCGAGGTGAAGAACGAAGGCGACGTCGTTCCCCGGCGTTTTCTGGAAATCCTTTCTTCCGACCCGAAGAAACGCCCCACTTGGAAAAAGGGCTCGGGTCGCCTGGAGTTGGCGCAGGCGATCGCCAGCCCGCAGAACCCGATGACTGCACGCGTGCTCGTGAACCGCATCTGGCAGCAGCATTTCGGCGCCGGCTTCGTCACCACGCCTGACGACCTCGGCAACATGGGCGGTCCGCCCAGTCACCCGGAGTTGCTCGACTGGCTGGCCACCAAGTTCATGGCGGACGGCTGGTCGCTGAAGAAACTCCACCGCACAATTCTGCTCACCAGCACCTATCAGCAAAGCAGCGAGAGCAATCCCGCCGGCCTGGCCGCGGACCCGGCCAACCGGTTGCTCTGGCATGCCCGGATGCGCCGCCTCGATTTCGAGGAAATCTACGACTCCCTGCTCGCCATCGCCGGCACGCTTGATCGCACCATTGGCGGTCGCCCAGTCACCATGGCCAGCGATGGTTTCGGCAAACGCCGTGCCCTCTACTTCCTCATCGACCGGCGCAACCCGCCCGAACTGCTCACCCAGTTCGACTTTCCCAATCCCGACACGCCTTCAGGGAAACGTTACGACACGACCGTACCCCAGCAGGCCCTC
Source organism: Verrucomicrobiota bacterium (assembly GCA_039797805.1). Taxonomy (GTDB): domain Bacteria; phylum Verrucomicrobiota; class Verrucomicrobiia; order Opitutales; family Opitutaceae; genus Lacunisphaera. The sequence continues at coordinate 1,662 of JBDKHE010000471.1, read as the reverse complement.
TTCCTGATGAACAGTCCGCTCGTGATCGAGACTGCGCGCAAACTCACCCATCGGCCTGATTTCACCGGCTTCCAACGCGACGAAGACCGGGTCACGTCCCTGTATCTCGCCATTTTCCAGCGCGAGCCCCTGAAGCAGGAGATGGATCTTGCCCTGCGTTACATCCGGGCCAATCCCACCGGTTCCAGCCTGCAGCCTCCCATGGAGCCTCCGGCCATGAAGAACGCCCGCGAACGCCAGAAGGAACAGCGTCAGGCCCAGCGGGCCGCCTTTGCTAAAAAGAACGGCGCCGATCAACGCCCGATCGGCTCCACCATCGAGCACGGTGGCCCGCTCGATGCGTGGACCAAGCTCGCGCAGGCCCTCTTTCAGGCGAACGAGGCGATGTTCATCAACTGAGATCCTGCTCGGTACACGCCCAATCGGGCCAGGTCGCCATCGCGTAAGCCCGCACACTGTCGATCGCCGCCTGCACGAGCGGCGTCGGTTCGCCGCGCCAGAGCGCCCCCATGGTCACCGGGGCAAATCCCTCGAGGGGCAACCGGCGCACATCGCGGGATTTCGCCTTCGGGTGCACCAGCACGTTGAGGCCGATCCCGTCGCCATTGGCCACGTAGCGCGTCACCAGATCCAGGGAAGTCGCCTCGATGATGTTGCGCCAGACGACGCCCCGCTTCTTCAAGGTCTCGAGAAAATCGCGGGTGATCCCGGTGCTGACCGGAAGACAGATCAGCGAGTCGGCGATCTTCTTTTGCGCCCAAAGCTCGTTGGCCGACTTGATCGGGGACTTGGCCGGCACCTGGAGCACGAGCGGAATGTTGGCGAAGCGCGTCTGCTTCAGCCCGGTCGGTGCCCTCGCATAAACCGGGGACAAGACCAGGTCCGCATGCCCGTTGCGCAGCCAGGCCTCCACCTCCGACTGGAATCCCAGCGCGCGCAGGCTGAACTTCAATTTGGGGAACTTTTCCCGTAGTCCCTTCATCACGCCGGGCAGATGATCGCGCAGGACCATCTCCGCGCCGCCGATCCGGAGCTCGGGGCCGCTCGCCTCCTGCAGTTCCAAGGCCAGGTCGTCCAACCGGGCGAAGAACGGCTCGACGTGGGCATAGAGCTTTTCGCCCGCCACCGTCAGCCGGAAGGGGCTGCGTTCAAACAGACGCACGCCCAGATCCTTCTCCAGTTTGCCCACCTGGCTGCTGATCGCGGGCTGCTGGATCCCGTACGGGATCTTGCGCACCGCCGCGCTGATGCCGCCATGTTTCGCCACATAATAGAACAATTCGAGGAAATGGACGTTCATGCAGCGATCCGAGGAAGGCCATTCCTCCCGCGGCCTGCAATGCCGTTCTCCGGACAAGCGCGTCACATCGAAAAATCCAATGCGCGGCATCAGGCTTATCAACTCACGCCGCTGGACGAGCTCCGGTATCCTGCCGCCGCCCTGATTCACCCGGGCATCATCCAATCATCATCATGAGCATCCTCATTCAAATCCTCCTGATCAGCGTGCAAATCATCCTCATCGTCGGCCTCGCCGACTTTGTGGCGGGCCTCGTGCATTGGGCCGAGGACGCCTATTTCTCGGAAGATACCCCGATCATCGGACGCCCCGTCATTGTGCCCAACATCGTCCACCACCACTTGCCCCGGTACTTCACCCGC
>JBDKHE010000470.1:0-5748 GCA_039797805.1 Verrucomicrobiota bacterium | reverse complement strand
ACCCCGTCGCTTCGCGCCACCCCTCTTCCTAGAGGGGACCCAATCAACTGGTCCGGAAATCCCCTCTAGGAAGAGGGGTGCCCGCCAGGGCGGTGTGTGTGGGAGGATCGCAATCAGGCAGTGGCCGGTGTCACTTGTTAGCGTAAGTCTCAATAAAACCGAGAGGATAGACTCAAAGCGGTGGCTTCCAGCGGACCAACGGCGCCTTGCCCGCGACGTACAACGGGTGACGCGGCTGGCCGTCCTTCGTGGTACCGAGACACCAGAGCTTGTAACCGGCCAGCAGGCGGGCGACGGCGGCTGCGCGGGCTTGGAATTCCCCGCCGGCGCCCCACGCAGCGACGATCTTGTCGCAGCGGGCCGCGGCTTCGAGCAGTGAGGCATCATTGCCGGCGCCGACCGGATCCGGGTCGGCCATCATCTCCTTGGGATAGGGCGTGCGCAGCCCGAACAGGTTGGCCATCCAGAAACCGTCAAAGCCCTCGCGTTGGGAGAAGGAGCGGATGCGCGTCAATGTCGGATCGAGCTGCTGCTCGTCGGCGGTCGAGGGATTGAGGCCGATCCACAGGATGAGCCGGTCACTGAAGAGCGGATTCCACCGATGCACGAGTGAATAGCGATGCCGGCGGTCGGGGGAGAATTGGCATGGGTTTTCCAAGGAGCGCGTGGGAATCGGTTGGGCGGAGCGGGGCGTCGGACTACCCTAGAATCTCCCGCAGGCTGTCCAGGTCCATCACGGTGGCCACGGACTCTTCCTGGATGACGGCGTCGGCGAGGGCGGATTTCGCGTGTTGGAGGGCGCGGATCTTTTGCTCGACGGTGTTGTCGGCGATCAACCGGTAAGCCATCACGGGGCGGGTCTGGCCGATGCGGTGGATGCGGTCGATGGCCTGCGCCTCCGCTGCGGGATTCCACCAAGGATCGTAGAGGAAAGCGTAGCTGGCGGCGGTGAGGTTGAGCCCGAAACCGGCGGCCTTCAGTGAAAGCAGAAAAACGGTTTTGGATTTGTCCGACTGGAACGTGTCAACCAGCTCGGCACGGTTTTCCGTCGCGCCGGTAAGGATCAGGTGGCCGATACCCGTCGCGGCGAGGCGCGTGCGGATGATTTCCAGCATGCTGGTAAACTGGCTGAACACGAGGACCTGGTGGCCCTCGTCGGCGAGTTCCTCGATGCGCTCAAGAAGCGCGTCGAGCTTGGCGCTCGGCAGCGAGGCGTGGGCGGGATCGACGAGCGCCGGGTGGCAGCAGATCTGGCGCAGGCGCATCAGGCTGGCGAGGACGTGGAAGCGCACCGCGCCGAGCTCGCCCGGCGTCTTCACGCCCAGCAGGTGCGCGCGGGCGCGCTTCAGTTCGGCGTCGTAGAGCCGGCGCTGCGGTCCTTCGAGATCGACGATGATGTCGTCCTCCGTGCGCGTCGGCAGATCGGGCGCGGCCTGGGCCTTGGTGCGGCGCAGCAGGAAGTGCTGCACGCGCCGGTGCAGGCGGGTCAGCGCGGCGGGATCGACCTCGGGATACTGCCGGCGGAAACCGGGTTGATCGCCGAGCAGACCGGGCTGCGCGAAGGCAAACAGGCTCCACAGGTCCGTCAGGCGGTTCTCGATCGGTGTGCCGGTGAGCACCAACCGGTGGCGGGCGCGCAGGGAGCGCGCGACCACGGCGACCTGGCTGCCGGGATTCTTGATGAACTGGCCTTCGTCGAGCACGACGGCGTCCCATTGGGCGGCGCGGAAGGCGGTGGCGTGGATCCGGAGCTGGGTGTAATTGGCGACGAGCAGCCGCGGTGCGGTGCTGCCCGCCCCGCTGATCGCCTCGGTGATGGCGCGCGGATTGGTCGGCGCGAAGGCCGCGATTTCCAGGCCGGGCGTGAACCGCGCCGCCTCGGTCAGCCAGCCATGGGTCACGCTCTTCGGGCAGACCACGAGGGCCCGGAACGGTTTGGCCTTCCCGCCCCCCAGGCTCGTGTCACGCCCCTTCGCGATTTCAATCAGGTGCAGGAGCCACGCGAGGGTTTGCACGGTTTTGCCCAGGCCCATGTCGTCGGCGAGAATGCCGCCGAAGCCGTGGGTGGAGAGATGCGCAAGGAAGTGGAACCCTTCAAGCTGGTAGGGTCGCAGTTCCGCGCGGAGTCCCTGCGGCAGCGCGGGAATCGGCTGGGCCGCGAGTTGGGCGGCGCGATCCTTGAGGGCGTGGATGAGCACGGAGTCTGGCGCCACCAGCGCGTCGGCTTCCGCGGCGAGTTGCAGGGCGTGGAACCGGTGCCGGGAGGTGCGGCCGTTCAGGAGCACATCGTCAACGCCGAGGCCCAGGCGATCCAGCGCAATGGCCGACGACGGGTCGAAATCGATGGACGCCTCGAGCTTGCGCCAGCCGTGCTTCGGGAGGCTGACCCAGCGGCCACGGGATTTCAGAAGCAGGGCGATCTCCTCGGGCGTGAGCGTGGTGTCCTTCACGCCGATGCCGACGGAGAGATCGAACCAATCGTTCTCGTTCTCGCCGGCGGCGGCGATGCCGACGCTGAGATGCGCGCGCAGCGGGGCGCCCAGCAGGGAAGCGAGGTCGGGGGAAACATCGAGCGCGACGTCGTCCGGCAGTGCGTCGTGCCAGGCGATGAATTCATCGGGAAAGGAGTCCGTGACGTGACGCGTCCACGCCTCGGCCCAGCCGTCCCAAACGAGGCGGAACGAGGCAAAGCTGCCGCTGACGACCTGGGCGGCGGAGAGATCGAACTCGAGAAGCGGTGAGCCGGCGGGCCGCGGTGGCGGCGCGCCCTGCGGAGTCCATTGCCAGCCGCCCGCCTCGGTCCAGCGTTGTTCGCAGGGTGGATCTTCGGCGCGAGCGATGAGCTGCGCGTGGAAGTCCCGCTCGCCATCCTCGTAGGCCGGCGTGAGCCAACAGCGCAGGCGGGGCCGGAGCACAACGGTGCGTATTTCGGCAGTGAGTCCCGCCGGCAACCGGATGCCGGCCGCGCGCAGGCGCGGGAGCAGGCGCGCATCGTTGAGGGCCGCAGTGGGCAGATGCGATGAAGGCGCGGGCGGCGGACCCCGCCAGACGAAGCCGTCGAACAGGTAGAGCGGCTCGGGCCGCGATGCTATCAACCGCGCGCCGACGGCGAGACGTTCGTCGGGCGTGACCAGCTGGAGGTCGAGCCGGTCGGCCTTGCCCGGCGACGGGCTCGCCTGGAAGGTGAGCGGCTCGGGTTGCACCGCGAAGGGACTGCCGTCCGGCAGCACGAGCGCTCCCCGGGCGGCGGTCGTGCGCAGCAGGCCGACCACGGTTTCCTCGGGCAGCGACAGACGCGGCACGAGGGCGCGGGAATCATGGCGGCATTCGGCGGCGAACGCCGTGCCGAGCGCGGCCTCGGCGGCAGGCAGGTGTTCGAAATCGGCGGGCCGGGAGGCGGCGATGTCCGCCAGCAGCCGCTTGGGCGGGGCCTTCCAGCGCGGCTCGGCCTCGACGCGGACCTCGAGCTGCCACTTGCCATTGCCGTCGAGGCGAACGCGCAGGCCGGACAGGTTGCGCAAGGGATTGGCCGATTCGCCGGAGGGACGCTCGCCCGGCGCGGGCAGGGCACGCAACCACGCGGCGAGCCCGGGGGCCAGCGAGGTCTCCGGCGTGGGCGCCACGGGAATCGGCGGCGGGCTTGCGGTCACGCTGCGTTCCGCGGGCAGCAGGGGGATCGACGGACGGCGGCCGTCGAGCTGGCCGGCATCAACCGCCGCCAGCCAGGCAAGGCCGGAGGCATAGACGTGCTCGCAGCGGTCGAGCACCGGACACGAACAGCGCGAGGTCCAGGTGCCGCGGGTGAGAAACAGCGTGATGGCCAACACCTCGCTCCCGATGTCGAGCTCCGCCTTCACCAGGTGGTCGGCCTCGGACCACACTTCCTTCACCGCCTTCTTGCGGTAGTAAGTGCCACCCTCTTCCCGGATCTCGGCCGGGAATGTGCCCAGCCAGCCGCGCAACGCGGTGAGCGCCTGGGGCGTGCGGACACTGCGCACACTGGGCTGGCGGGGATTGGGAGGCATGCGCGTTGGCGGGCTCGATGAAGACGGACGAGCCGGGAAACGCGACCGGATGGCCGCGTCTCCCTGGGGCGGTCAGACTCAGTAAATCTGTTCCTCGAGCAGGGCGAAGAGCTCGGTTTCCGTGACACGCTTCTGGCTCATGCTGTCGCGCTCGCGGAGGGTGAAGGTGTCGCCGGGCTTCTCGATGGTGTCGAAGTCGATGGTCACGCACCAGGGCGTGCCGGCCTCGTCCTGGCGGCGGTAGCGTTTGCCGATGGCGCCGCCGTCGTCGTATTGCACGGCATAGCGTTTCTTGAGCTTGGTGTAGAGGGCGCGGGCGCGATTGGTGAGCTGGTCCTTGTTCTTGAGGAGCGGGAGCACGGCGACCTTGACGGGCGCGATGCGCGGGGAAAGGCGGAGCACGGTGCGTTGCTCGACGTTGCCCTTCTCGTCCTTGACGTCCTCCACCGCGTAGGCGGCCGTGAGCACGGCGAGGAAGATGCGGTCGGTGCCGACGGCGGGTTCGATGACGTGCGGGACGAACTTCTTCTTCGTGGCCTCGTCAAACATGTCCTGCGGCTTGCCGCTGGCGTTGGCGTGCTGCGTGAGATCGTAGCTGCCGCGGGCGGCGATGCCCCAGAGCTCCTGCACGCCGAAGGGATACTTGAACATGATGTCCACGGTGCCGCGCGAGTAGAACGCGAGCTTCTCCTTCGGGTGCGTGTAGCGCGAGAGGTGGCTGTCGGGCAGGCCGATGCTGCGGAGCCAGTTCTCGCACCAGACGATCCACTCCTCGTGGGCCTTGGCCCAGTCGGCGTCCTCGTGGATGAAATATTCCATCTCCATCTGTTCGAACTCGCGGGAGCGGAAGATGAAGTTGCGCGGCGTGATCTCGTTGCGGAACGATTTGCCGACCTGCGCGATGCCGAAGGGCAGTTTAACGCGGGTGGTGTCCACCACGTTCTTGAAATCGACGAACATGCCCTGCGCGGTTTCGGGGCGGAGGTAGGCAACGGACGAGGCGTCGCTCATCGCGCCGACGTTGGTCTGGAACATCATGTTGAACGCGCGCGGGGCCGTGAGGCTGCCGGGCTCGCCAGTGGCGGGAGAGGGGATGAGAGGGATCTCGGCCTCGGTGGCCTCGGTGAAGTCCTTGATATCGATGGTAAGACTGCCTTGGGCAGATTTCTTCCTCTTTAAGAGATTCGCTTTTTCTAAGAGCTCCTCATGAGTGCGCTCACTTTCGAGTGCAGAAACGTACCCGATAATCTCCGTAGTTGTTGTTCCTTCGGGCATCATCAAGGCAGGTTTGACGATCTTGACTGCCGCAAAAAACAGCTGGTCGGCGCGGTAGCGCTGTTTGCTCACCTTGCAGTCGACGAGCGGGTCGGAGAAACCGGCGACGTGGCCGGACGCCTCCCAGACCTTGGGGTGCATGATGATGGAGGTCTCGATGCCGACGATGTCGTCGCGGCGGTGGACCATGTCGCGCCACCAGCAGTCGCGGATGTTGCGCTTGAGCTCGACGCCGAGCGGACCGTAGTCGAAGAAGCCGTTGAGACCGCCGTAGATTTCGGACGATTGGTAGATGAAGCCGCGGCGCTTCGCGAGCGACACGAGGGCTTCCATGAGGTTGGGGGTTTCGGCGGAGTCGGACATGTGGGAAAGGGAGGAGGGAGCGTGGTTGTAAAAACCGGGTTGGACAGTGAAGGGACCACGTCCGCCCCGGTCAATGCCGCGCTGC
>JBDKHE010000469.1:0-4789 GCA_039797805.1 Verrucomicrobiota bacterium | reverse complement strand
GGCATGGCCGCGGAGATGCCACTGGCGCTCATCAGTGAAGCGACGCTTCGGTCGCAGAAGATCACGATCACGACCCTGAGCGAGGCAGAGAAGATATCCGCCGAGCAAATCGTCCAGCCGGCGCTGGTCGTGATCGGCGAGGTCGTCGCGCTGTCGGACTTCGCGATGCGCGTGCCGGGGATGATTCGTAGGGTCAGTTTGTGACTGGCCGGTCCGGTCAGAGACCGGACCCACGCCAGCGGTCGGCGAGGATGTCGATGAGGAGCGGGTGCTCGGCGACGAGGGCGGTCATGGTGGTGTGCAGCGCGCCGCCACTCGCCGTCTCGGCCTCGCGGCAGATGGTCGCCACGTCGCCCTCCGGTCCGGCGTGTCGGCCGGGCAGGAGAAATTGCATGGCAACGATGACGTCACCCGTATTCCAGCCGGGTTTAAGCAGCAGTTTGGCGAGCAGCGGTTCGCAAAAGTCGTAGTCCGCACCGGCGCGGCGCTCCATGCTGCTGGGTGCGACGGTGAAGTCCGGACCGAGTTGACCGGCGAGCTGGCAGGAGAGTTCGTTGCGTACGTCGGTCACGGCTTTGGCGGGGCTGCCATGATCCACCAGCGCCACGCGGCGGGCGGCGGAACCGAGGGCGCGCACGTGGTCGGCGAGAATGCACGCCAGCCGGTCGTCCCCGGCGGCGAAGAGCGGCGCGGCGATCTGCACGTTCAAGGCGGGGTGTTTCGTGCGAAGGTGGGCCAGGCGCTTGGGCAGATAGTCGGTCAGCGCTCCGCTCGGGCCGAAAAACAACGGCACGATGAGAAAGTCGCTTTGCCCGGCGGCGACGCGGCGTTCGAGTGCGGGTTCGAGGATCTCCGCCGGCGTTCCGTCAATCTTCTCCTTCGGCACCGCGCTGGAGTGGAGCAGCGAGACCGGCGAGACCGCCTCGCCGATACGCTCGCCGAGCAAGGCCGCCAACCGGCGGAGGCCGAGGGTAGCGGCGGGCTCGAGTGAGCCGTTGTCCATCAGAATGGTGAGCGGGCGAGGCATGGTGGTGTTTCGGGAGGAGGGCCCGTCTCCCGACGGGCCACGGTCGGTCGGAGACCGACCCTCCATGGATTCTTCGCTTCGTGGGGAATGACAAGCCCAGACGGCCCGCGGGGCCGTGGAACCCCCAATGAAAAAGGCGGGGTCAGGGACCCCGCCTTGGCAGCTGATGAGCGAGGGAGGTTATTCCAGGCCCGCGACGTTGACGTCGTTGGGATAGTCGACGGTGAACTTCACGGTCAGCTCGCGCTTCTCGCCGGGCTTGAGGTCGAGGGTCCATTTGAGCGTGCCTTCGTCGGTGGGCTTCACCTCGCGGGCGTCAGGGGAGAGGAGCTTCACGACGATCTTCTCGTTGCGGGAAAGCGGCACCTGGTCGGCGACGATCACGCGCTCGGTCGACTTCTTGTTGTTCTGGACCGTGATGAGGTACTCGTAGGTGATGCGCTTGCCGGAGTTGGTCAGACCGGTGTCCTCAGTGAACTTGTTCACACGCTTGTGCTTGATGGCGATGCCGTCGTCCACGCCGAGGGCGAGGTCGAACTTTTCGCTGGGCATCACGGTGCGCAGGCCGCTGGTGGCGACGAAGGTGCCGTCGAGGAAGACGTTCATGGCGCCGGCCAGAAGCGGGAAGTCGGAGCTGTTGACAACCTTCGAGGTGAGGAAGGCGGCGGTCTGGCGCTTCGGCACGGTGAGGTATTCCGGGACGGCCTTCAGGCTGGCCGAGGTGACCGGCACGCGTTGCGGCGAGTTGTCACTCGGGATGCTGGAACTGACGGCGATCTTGAAGGATGCGCTCGTGGCGCCGGACTCGATGGTGGCGGTGGCAAAATCGGCCTCCTTGACTTCGTCGGCCATGGCCATGCCACCGACGTTGCTGGTGAGCGTCTGCATGTTCACGGCGGAAGGGGCGTTGGCCGCCTTGGCGGCAAATCGATCCCTGCGTTTATCCATCTCTTCCCGCTCCAGCTGTCCGCGCAGGGCGATCGGATTGTAAACGTCCAGATTCCACACGTTGAGCACCGGGGCGGCACCACCGAGTGACGGACGGGCGGTCGAGAGGGTGAGGGACACGTCCTTCCAGTCCTCGCCGGTGCGCTGACGGACGATGCCAAAGTAATCGAGCTGCACCGTACGCTCGCTGCTCATGACCCGCGCATCGTAGCTGGGCACCCACGAGGCGCCGGGGACGGTGTAGGCGAGGGAGACATCGAGCGAGCCGGCCTGGGCGGCGGCGACGCGCACGGTCACGGTCTTGAAGGCTTTGCCGCCGGCGCCCCGCAGTTCGTTGAGCTGGGCGGAGACGGTGTTGATCTTGTTCTGCAGCTCCTCGCGCTGTTCGTCGAGGGAGGCGCGGTCGGCGGTGATCTTGCCTTTTTGCTCCGAAAGGTAGGCGAGGGAGGCGGAGAATTGGTTGAGATCGGGCCGGGGGACATCCTTGGCCGGCGGGGCAAAGAGCGCGGCTTCCATGCGATCGAGCGTGGCGGACTGGGCGTTGAGGAGGGTCGTGCGGTCGTCGAGTCCGCGCACCTGTTTGCCGAAGCCCTTGAGCTGGTCCTCGAGTTCCTTCACGCGGGCATTGGGGGTGAAGTCGACGAAGGTCTGCTTGGCGCTGACGTCCAGGATCGTCGCGGCCGCGGTGCCCTTGCCGCTGACCTGCAGCGACTGCTCGTTGAGCGCCTGCGGGAGATTGGCGAAGACGAGTTCGGCCGTGCCGCCGGTGAGCTGGACCGTGGCGGTGCGGGTGACGACCGCGCGGTCCTGATAAACGGTGACGGCGGAAATACGGGAATCGACGGGGGCGGCGCCCAGGCGGAGCACCGGAGCGAGGAGGCAAAGCGACAGAAGGAATCGAGGAATATTCATGGGATGGATTTGTGACTGGATGCAGGGGATGACGTTCCCGGGAACGAATCCTTAGAGTAAAAACTTTGCGAAAGCCGTTTCCGGTGAATCAACCGGTGCCAAGGAGGGCCAACAAATCGCCGATTTTGCGGTGTGACTCCAGGGGGTGACGGAGTCGATACGAACGGTTGAGCTTGTAGCGGTTACGCTGGCCTTCGCGGGTGCGGGTCAGCACGCCCTCCTCCTCCAAGGCGGACACGATCGCGTGCACGGCCCGCTCAGTGATACCAACCTGCTGGGCGACCTCGCGGAGGGTGATGTCCTCGTTGCGATCCAAGCAAACCAGCACGTGCGTGTGGTTGGTCAGAAAAGTCCAGCCGACGGACGGGGCGGAAGGGGCGGGCATGGTCACATTGTGCGCGAAGGGGACGGGCATTCAAGAAAACTATATAATGAAGTTGACTTCATGTTTCGAAATTCAATTAACCTCGGCGCCATGGATCTTCTGCAATCACTCGTGCCCAGCCTGCTCTCGCCCATGGTGCTCGCCTTCGGGCTGGGCATCATCGCCACGTTGGTCCGGAGCGATTTGAAAATTCCGGAGCCGCTCTACGCGGCTCTGACCATCTACCTGCTGTTTGCGATCGGGCTGAAGGGCGGGGCCAAGCTCGATGGCGTGGCGCCGGCGACGTTTGCCTGGCCGCTCATGGCCGCCCTTGGGCTTTGTCTGGCGATACCGGTCTGGAGCTACGGGGTGCTGCGGCGGTTGGGCGGCTTCAATCCGACGAACGCCGGCGCGGTGGCCGCGCACTACGGCTCGGTGTCGGTGGTGACCTTTGGGGCCTGTCTGGCCTTCCTGGATTCCCGGCAGGTGGCGCACGAGCCGTTTCTGCCTGCACTGGTGGCGGTGATGGAGGTGCCGGCGATCTTGGTGGCGCTCTACCTGGTGCGGCGGTCGGAGCCGGTGCCTGTGGGGCAGTTGGTGCCCAGCCCGCAGGCGATGGGCATCACTCCCGTCGCGGTACCCGGGGCTTGGACGAAAGTGCTGCACGAACTGTTCACCAGCAAGGGCATCGTGCTCCTGATCGGGGGCATGGGGATCGGCCTGTTGTCGGGCAAATCAGGTTTTGAACAGGTGGCGCCGCTGTTCGACGTGCCGTTCAAGGGTGTGCTCACGCTCTTCTTGCTGGAGATGGGCTTGGTCACCGGACGGCGGCTGCGTGACCTGAAGACGGTCGGACCGTTTCTCTGTGGTTTCGCCATCATCATGCCCTTGCTGCACGGCCTGCTGGGCGTTGCGCTGGGTCTCTGGACGGGACTGGGAATCGGCGGGGCCACCGCGCTGGGCACACTGGCCGCCAGCGCTTCCTATATCGCCGCCCCGGCGGCGGTGCGCATCGCGCTGCCGGAAGCGAACCCCGCCCTCTATCTCACCGGAACCTTGGCGATCACGTTTCCGTTCAATGTGGTGGTGGGCATCCCGGTGTACTTCGCCTTCGCCCGTTGGATGGCGGGTGTCGGTTGAAGGAGGATCTTACCAGTCGTCCGTGCGGAACGGCGCGGCGGGCAGGCCGGCGGCATTCACGAGGGAAGCCTGCGGGGCGTTGGTGTAGGCGTAGCGCACGGCCACGGGTGCCGTGACCGCGGCGGCACTCACCACCACGGACGGGCCGTCGATCACGGCTGTGGCCGGATGAAACACGCGGTCGGCGCCAGCGAGCTCGAAACCGGTGACCGTGGGGCGTGTGCTCTTGAGACCCTCGGCATAGCTGAAGACGAGGCGCAGGGCGGGACCATCGGGTCTGACCGCTTGCAATACCGGACCGCTGGCGAAAATGGCGCGCTGATCGTAGACGCGATTGAGCGCGAGCCGGGCGAGGCGCTCGCCGGCGGGCTGCTTGTCGACCGGGTGCAGATTGTCGG
>JBDKHE010000468.1:0-7768 GCA_039797805.1 Verrucomicrobiota bacterium | reverse complement strand
CGTCCCCGGATTGAACATGTCGCTTCGGCAGCGCTTGAAGCGGCCCCCCGCACCCTGACCTCGGCTGTCAATCCACGTAGCGCGGGTGGGGTGCACGACTTTTCCTCGGAGGGCGATTACTGGTGGCCGGACCCGGCCAATCCTGAAGGGCCTTACATCCAGCGTGATGGCCTCAGCAATCCCGACAATTTTGTCGCCCACCGCCGGCTGATGCTGGACATGGCGCGCGACGTCGGCGCGTTGGCAGCTGCCTGGAAAGTCACGCACCAGGAGCGCTATGCCGCCGCCGCGGTGCGGCAGTTGCAGGTTTGGTTTGTAGATCCGGCCACCAAGATGAATCCCAACCTGCTTTATGCCCAGGCGATCAAGGGGCGCAGCACCGGACGCAGCATCGGCGTAATCGATACGCTGCACCTCGCCGAAGTGGCACTGGCCATCGAGGCGCTGCGCGGCTCGGCGGCAATGGCCCCGGAAACGGACCTGGCGTTGTGCGCTTGGTTTCGCGACTACCTGCACTGGCTCAATACCCACGACTATGGCGTGAAGGAGAAGAACTGGGACAACAACCACGGCACCTGCTGGACCCTGCAAGCGGCCTGTTTTGCCCACCTGCTGAAAGACGAGGCGATGTTGGCGGAGTGCCGCGATCGGCTGAAGAAAATCCATCTGCCCGACCAGATGGCGCCGCACGGCAGTTTCCCGCGGGAGCTGGCCCGGACGAAACCCTACGGCTACTCGATCTTCAACCTCGACGTGATGACGGCGCTTGCCGTGGTGCTTTCCACGCCGGAGGAGAACCTCATGACCTGGTCGCTGCCGGACGGTCGGAGCCTCGTCAAAGGCGTGGCATTCCTCGCACCCTACCTGATGGACAAGGCCACGTGGCCGAAAAAGCCCGACGTCATGTACTGGGACGAGTGGCCGGTGCGGCAGCCGTGTCTGCTGTTTGGTGCACTGGCGACAGGCAATGAGGCCTGGTTGGCGACGTGGAAGCGCCTGGAGGCCGACCCTCAGGTCGAGGAAGTGCGGCGCAATTTCCCGATCCGTGAACCGGTGCTGTGGGTGGATCTGAAATAGTCCGTCAATCGCCTGCCCGCCATGTTTGGTGAATTCTTTCGCTCGCTCTGGACCCGCTATCCGGCGGCGGCCCGAGAACTTGGACTGGTGCAGGAGCATCACGACATTGCCCGGCGTCATGCGAAAGTGTCGGCGGCGTGGGCGCCGCACCTGGCGGCGAGCAAGGCCCTGATTCTTGAAGTGGCAGGCCGCTGTTCGCAGCGTGGCCAGGTGCTGGTCATCGGGGCCGGGGATTGCCTCGACGTGCCGGTGGTAGAATTGGCGGAAATTTTTCAACGCGTCGTCCTCGCCGACATCGTCGTGAGCCGGACGGCGCGATCCTGGGCCAACCGGCTGCCTGGCCGGGTCGTCTGCGAAAACTGGGATGCCAGCGGGGCGCTGGCCAATCTGGCCGCTGTGAGGGATGCGGTGACAGCCGGAGAGGCGCCGGGAATCTTCACCCGGGCTGATCCCGGCCCGCCTCCGGGCGGGAAACCGGATTTCATCGTGTCCGTCAGCTGTATTTCGCAGCTCGGCTTGGTTCCGGGTCACTCACTACCGGCCAGCGCGAAGGACAAAGATCTCCCGGAACGCTGCGCGCGTGCGGCGGCGAAGCGGCACCTGGCTTGGTTGCAGGAGCAGGGTGGGGTGCGGTTGTTGATCGCGGACGCGGCGCGGCTGGATATCGGTCCGGACGGACGCCAGCTCAAGAAAGAGACCTTGCACGAGCGTTTTGGCCTGCCCAAGCCGGACCGAACGTGGCGCTGGGACCTCGCCCCGATCCCGGAATGGTCGCCGGACTTCCACCGGGTGCATGAGGTGGGCGGATGGGTGTTTGCCGGATCGGACTGAGAATCGAGAATCCAGGGAAGCGTTGATCGGGCTTTCGGAATGTTGCTTCCGGACGGGTTTGCCTTCCTGATGCTGGGGCATGGCCAATAAACGGTTTCCTGCGGTTCGTAAGCTGCTGTTGCCAACGGTGGTGTTGCTGGCCTTCGGCCTGGCCGTGATGGATGAGGGCAAGCTTCTGCGCATGATCGCCGACCAAGGCTTCGACACCGTGCAGCAACAGCGGCTGGATATCGCCCTGCAGATAGGACTCTGGCTGGCTGCCACCTATTTCATCTTTAGCGCGGTCCGGGTGTTTATCCTCGAAGGCATGCTCGCGAATGCCTTGGGCGGCCCTGCGCCGCACCTGTTGCGGGACGTGGCGGGACTGCTCCTGTTCGCCTTTGCGCTCACCGGCATCGCGCGCTTCGTGTTTGGCCAGGAGATCACTGCGTTCTGGGCCACGAGCGGGGCGGTCGGCATCGTCATGGGCCTGGCTCTGAGGCCGGTCATCCTCGACGTGTTCAGTGGCCTTACCATCAGCTTTGACCGTTCCTATCGGATCGGCGACTGGATCAATCTGGAAGAACAACGGAATGAGTCCGTGTCGGGCGAAGTGTTTGAAATCACCTGGCGGGCCACGCGGCTGCGCACGGTCACCGGCAATCTGGTGGTCGTGCCCAACAGCCGCATGGGCATGGGCATCATCACGAATTACTCCCAACCGATCCCCCGCTACCGGCAGGCCCTGACGATCTGCCTGGATTTTTCCATCCCGGTGGAACGGGCCCGGCGGGTGATCACGGGCGGGGTCCGCTCCGCGATTCATCCGGAAGGGCCGTTGGCGGATCCGGCTCCGACGATCAGTGTGGAGGGAACGTCCGATCTCGGGGTCGTCTACCGGGTCGATTACTGGCAGGTTGATTTCAGCGGCACAATCCAGCCTCGCTCGCGCGTGTACTCGGGCGTTTTGCGCCACCTGGATGCGGCCGGGATCACGCCGGCCTATCCGAAGCGGGACATCTTCACCGCCCCCATGCCGGCGCGGCAGCATGATGGCCGGGCCTTGACCGACCGCCTCGCGCTGATGGGCCGCCTGGACCTGTTTTCCTCGCTGAGCGCGGATCGGCTCCAAACGCTGGCCACCGGACTGGTGCCGCGGCAGTTCGCCAGCGGCGAAACCGTTGTAAGGCGTGGCGACGCCGGCGAGTCGATGTTTGTGCTGATGGAAGGCCTGCTGGAGGTGCGCACGGAACTCGTGCGCGGCGGCCCCGAGCAGGCGGTGGCGATCATCCAGCCGGGAGAATTTCTGGGGGAGATGTCCTTGCTGACGGGCGAGCCGCGCATGGCGACGGTGGTGGCCCTGACCGACGCGGTGACTTGGGAGATCACCAAGGAGCAGATGGAACCCGTGCTGCGCAGCGATCCGGCCTTCGCGGAAGTGCTCGCGCGCACGCTCGCCGAACGCCAGGCGAGCAATGCCCGCGCCAGCGGGCGGACCACGGTTCCCACCGGGCTCCAGACCGAGAGTGCCGCCCGGGAAATCCTCACGCGCATCGTTTCGATGTTCCGCTCCGTCTACGGTTCGCTCTCGCGCACCCCGTTCCAGCCCGGTGGCAAAGGCCCGGCGCCAGCTGAGTATTCCGGCTCAACCGGGCAAGACCGGCCGGTCTAACCCGCCAGAATCTTCTCCCGCAGGTGGGTGCAGCGCGTCTTCGACTCGGCGTTGCGCACGGCCATGCCGTAGGCGGCGGGTTCGCCGACGACGAAGACCTTTTTCCGGCCGCGGGTGATCGCGGTGTAGATCAGGTTGCGCTGGAGCATCATGAAGTGGCCCTTGAGCAGCGGGATGATGACGACGGGATATTCGCTGCCCTGCGACTTGTGGATGCTGATGGCGTACGCGAGGCCGATGCTGCCGAATTCGCCGCGGTCGAACGTGTGGCGCTCGCCGTCGAAGTCGGCGATTAGCGTGCCCTTTTGCAGATCCACGCTGACGATGGTGCCGATGTCGCCGTTGAAGAGGTTTTTGTCGTAGTTGTTTTTCAGCTGGATGAGCTTGTCGCCAGGACGGTATTCGCCGCTGATGGCGCGCAGGCCTTTCTCATGTCCGTTCAGGGCGGCCTGCAGCTGCGCGTTGAGGTTGGCGACGCCGGCCACGCCCTTGTGCATCGGCGCGAGCACCTGAACATCAGTGACGGGGTGGTACCACTTCAGGTGCTGCGGAATGAAGGTCGTGCAGAGTTCGATAACCTTGGCGAGGCAGTCCTCGGCACTGCTGGCGGCGATGAAATTCAGGTCGCTCCACGCCTGGGCCTTGGCGACCTCGCTGACGACCGGTGGCGGCGAGGCGATGCCTTCGTTGATGGCGTGGGCCGTCGTGACGATCGCGCTCTCCTTGCCCTGGCGGTAGACGAACTGCAAACGCGTCACGGGTAGCCGCGCCGCGTTGGGGTTTGGGGTCTGGGATCTGGGTTCTGGGCTGCTCACCGCTGACTGCTCACTGCTCACTCCAATCAAATCCTTCAGCACGTTGCCGGCGCCGACGCTGGGCAACTGGTCGATGTCGCCGACGAGGAGCAGGTGAGCGCGCACCGGCACGGCCTGCAGCAGTGCAGCGGCGAGCCGGGTATCGAGCATGGACGACTCGTCGACGATGAGGAAATCGGTGGCGAGAGGCTTGGACTCGTTGTGCAGGAAGCCGCCGCGCGCGGGGTCGTAGGCCAGCAGTCGGTGGATGGTGGAGGCGAAACCGCCCGTCGTCTCGGCCAGGCGCTGCGCGGCGCGGCCGGTCGGGGCGGCGAGGGTGACGCGCACCTTCTTGGCTTTCAGAATCTCGACCAGGGCGCGCAAGATGGTCGTCTTTCCCGTGCCCGGCCCACCGGTGAGAATGGAGAACTTGTGGGCGAGGGCGTGGGCGATTGCGCGCGATTGCAACGGGTGGAATTCAAAACCGGCCCTCTCCTGCGCCCATTGGATGGCGGCGTCGATCTTGATGGCGGGCAGGCCGGACGGGACGGCGTGAAGCCGCTGCACGACCTCGGCAATCTTGCGCTCGGCGCGGTCGTTGTGCGGCAATTGTACGACGCAGTTTTTCAACTGCGAGTTATTGGTTGTTGGTTCGGGGTTATTGGGACGGATCCCAGTATCCTGAAAACCAGCAACAGATAACGGATAACCCTGCTGCGGCAAATGTTGCACCAAGTCCTTGGCCTTGATCAGGGCGTCGATGCGGGCTTCGATGCGGTCGGAGGAGGTCTCGAGGAGGTTGGCGGTGTAGGTGACGAGCTCGCCGCGCGGGTAGGCGGTGTGCCCCTCCTCCTCAAGGATCTGCAGCGCGTAGATCAGTCCGGCATCGAGGCGGGGCGGGGCGTCGTTGGCGAAGCCGAGGTTGATGGCGAGGCGGTCGGCGGTCTTGAAGCCGATGCCGTCGATCTCGCGGGCGAGCTTGTAGGGTTCGGCCTGGATGATCTGCTGCGCAGCGGCGTCCCACTTCTTGACGATGCGCACGCACTGCGAGGTGGTGACGCCGTAGGTCTGGAGGAAAATGTGGACCGCGCGGAGCGTCTTCTGTTCGTCCCAAGCCTGCTTGATGGAGGTGGCGCGGACCTTGCCGATGCCGGGCACCTTGCGGAGCTTGCCCGACTCCTCGCTGAGGATGCGGAAGGTGTCGGTGCCGAATGCGTCGACGATCTTGTTGGCGTACACCTTGCCAATGCCGGGCACGAGACCGCTGCCGAGGTACTTGCGGATGCCGTAGACGGAAGAGGGAAGTTCGCTCTTGAACGATACGACCTTGAACTGGGCGCCGTGCTGCGCGTGCTTGGTCCATTCGCCGCTGAGCTGGAGCGTCTCGCCACATTGCACGCCGGGAAGCGGTCCGGTGATGGTGACGCGGGCCTCCGCGGTCTTGGCCCCTTCCGGCTTTAGCTCCGCGATCGTGTAATGGTTTTCTTCGTTGAAGAAGATGATGCGCTCGAGGACGCCGGTGAGGGAGGCTGCGGGAGGGGACGCCACGGGAAATGAAAGTGCAGGCAAAGGAGGGACGACAAAAAGCACAAAAATCACCAAAAGACGACTGATTGACCGGCCGGGATGTCCGGAGCAGCCTCGGGCGATGAAATCTCTCGTGTGGATCTATGCGGCGGCGGGCTACAACGTCGCGCTCGCGGCGTTTCACCTGGGGTTTTGGCGCCTGTTCCGCTGGAAGGAGGAACTGGCCAAGCTGCACCCGGTGAACCGTGGGGTCGTGCAGGTCATGAATCTCATGCTGGTGGCCTTCCTGTTGTTGATGGCGTCCGTGCAGGTGCTGAATGCCGCGGACCTCACCGCCACCGCGCTCGGTCGGCTGCTGATGGCCGATGTGACCGGTCTCTGGCTGTTGCGGGCGGTCCTGCAGCCCCTCTTCTGGCCGTCCGCGCCGAAAGGGGTCAATGCGGCTTTCATCAGTCTCTTCGTGCTGGGGGCCGGTCTGCACGCCGTGGCGTTTGGCGGGAGCTGAGCGCGACGGGTTGCGGCGCGCGACCGAGAAAGTGAAGCGGGTAGACTTTGCCTGATGGCCGCGGTGTGTCCGGTAGAATGCCTGGTCGTTCGCGGAGGGCGCTGGCCGACTCGCCACAAAGCCAAGGCGGTTCACCCCATTTGGATTCAATCGCGGGTGGCATGCAGACAACTAATGCAGGCCTATAATTGGATAAGAAGATCTAACCATGCCCCGAGGTAATCCCACCGATCAAACCCGTCCGTCGCGTTGGCGAGGGCCGGTCGTCGGGGTCGTGGGAGCAGGCTTGATTCTGTGTCTGGTGGGAGGAGGGCTTTATCTGCTTTGGCTGCGCCGGGCGGAATCGACTCCGGCGCTGCGCGGACAGGCCGTGGCCCTCAAGCAAGGGTGTTTCGCCTGTCACGGGGCTGATGGACGCGGCGGGGTGGCGGATCCGGGATCGCGCAACGGGTTTGTGCCCGGTTGGGACGGCCCGACGGTGGCGACCTTGGCCGCCAACGAGGACGAGATCCGCGAATGGATCCTGGACGGGCAGCCAGCTCGCCTGCGCCAGGTCGCATCCGCACACACAGGAACGGGGCTGGTCCCGATGCCGGCGTACCGCGACCGCATCTCCGCGCGGGAACTGGCCGACTTCATGAGCTATTTCCGGGCGGTGTCCGCTTTCGGGGTGGAGATGCCGGAGCCGGCCTATGAGGGGCGGAAAGTGGCGGACCGCTTGGGCTGCTTCGGCTGTCATGGCCCGGGCGGCATCGGCGGCAGCCCCAACCCGGGCAGCTTCAAGGGCACCGTGCCGGCCTGGGACGGGGCTGATTTTACCGAGCTCGTGCGGAGTGACGCGGAGCTGATGGAGTGGATTCTGGAGGGACATCCGCAGCGGCTGTGGAAGAATCCGGCCGCCCGCCTCTTTTTGGAGCGACAGATCGTCGGCATGCCCGCGTATCGCCGCCATCTCTCCGCCGACGATCAGGCCCGGCTGCTCGCGTACTTTCAATGGCTGCGCAACCAGACCGGGGCGCAGGCCAAGTCGGACGACTCGCACCACATCATGGGGTTGCTGCTCCCATCGGAGGTGGCGCCATGAAACGCCTCGTGCTCTTCCTGGCGGCCGGTTGCGCGAGCTGGGCCTTCGGGCTGACCAATGGATCGACCGGCCGGCCGGCGAGCCCGGTGGATCTTTCGCCGCAAGCCATTTGTGTCGCGCCCGACGGTCAGCGGGCCTACGTGGTCAACGCGACCGCCAACTCGGTCTCGGTGGTCGACGTCCGGGCGCGCCGGGTGGTCGGGACGATTCCGGTCGGCGAGCGGCCTTATCACGCCGCCTTCTCACCCGACGCCCGCAGCCTCTATGTGAGTTGTGCGTGGGCGGGCAAGGTCGACGAA
>JBDKHE010000467.1:0-4659 GCA_039797805.1 Verrucomicrobiota bacterium | reverse complement strand
CGAAAGGGTGGAAAAATCCAAAGCAGTCCGGCCGCGGCGACCGCCAGGCCGGCGAGCACCACGGTGCGTGCCTTGTGGGAATCAGGGCTTGCGGCCATAGTCGCCGAATTTGCCAACGTTGCTGCGGGTGACGAGCTCGACGGCCACGGGGACGCGTTGCTGGAAGTTGCGCTCGCCCTTGAGGTACTTGTCGGCGTACTCGGCGGCGGTCTTGGCCATCGTCTTCGGGAACTGCATGACGGTCGCGGTGATCTTGCCCTCGGCGACCGAGCGGACCACATCATCGGCACCGTCGAAGCCGAACACCTTCACCTTGGAAGCCTTGCCCGCGGCGAGCAACGCCTGGTAGGCGCCCATGGCCATGGCGTCGTTGCCGCAGAACACGGCGTCGATGTCGGGGTTGGATTGCAGAATCGATTCAAGGACCTCGAGGGCCTTGCTGCGGTCGAACTCGGCGCTCTGCTGCGAGACCATCTTCAAGTCAGGGAAACGGTCGACCACGCTGTGGAAGCCCTTGGAGCGGTTCCAGGTGTTGGTGTCGGCCACGATGCCGAGGAGCTCGACATATTTGCCCTTCTCGCCGACCTGTTCGACGAAGTACTGGCCGAGGGCGACGCAGCCGGAATAATTGTCAGAGAGGATCTGGGAAGTGGCGGCGTCGTTGGCCTCGATCTCGCGATCCATGCAGAACACCGGAATACCGGCGGCCTTGGCCCGGCGCACGTTGGCGATCGAGCCCTTGGCGTCCGTGCAATTGAAGAGCACTGCGCCGTAGCCGGAAGAAATGAGATTGTCGAAGTGCTGGGATTCCTTGGCGGGGTCGTTCTGGGAGTCGAAGATCGTGGCTTCATAGCCCAGCTCCTTGGCGCGGTCGCGGGCGGTTTCGGCGAGCACGACAAACCAGGGATTGTTCAGCGTCGATACCACCACGGCGACCCGCATGGATTTGGCGGCCGGCTTGAGCGCATCAGCCGGAGCGGAGCCGGCGGGGGCGGACGGTTTGCAGGCGGTGAAGAGAAGGCCGAGCAGGAGGCTGGCCGTGGCAAGGATACGGGTTGGGTAGCAGGAGTGCATAGGGGAAGGGGGGGTAGAACTCGAGGGTATGGGGGCGAAAACGCAGAGTGGGGAACCGAAATGCAGCAGCTCTAGGTTAACCGTTCATGATCTTCTGACAAGCAGACGGAGCAGACGGCGGGACAGGACAGCATGGTGGCGCGTGAACGTGGGGTTGAATTGGACTGAGTTGGGGCAGGTAAAATCGAAGCAGGGGCGGTTGACGGAATGTGCCTGGGCGGCACGGGGCAGTGTCGGGTAAAGACTACTCTTTCTCCCGCCGGCAATCTACCGCGTGAATCTCATTTATTGATGGTATTGTAAGATTGAGTTTTGCGTCGATGAGCGGTCATTCGCCGGTGCCAGGTCACTCCGATCAGCGGACAATCCTGGGTTTTCGCCGAATGCACGGGACGAAAATGGACGGACTGATTGACCGGCACCCCGGCCATTGCTAGGCATCGGTCCACCCCGCCGAAATTGGCCAATTTCCGATGATAACCCGCTTTGTTTCCCGCCGCCCTGTTCTGTTTCCTGCCACGGTGCCAGGCGTGCTCAAGCAGCCCGGCACCCGTTTGGCCCACACGTTGCGCTGGGCGCTGGTTGCGATGCTCCTTGCTGCCGGCGGATTCACGAGTGCGGCGGAGATCTGGGTGTCCCCGGATGGCGTGGATGGCAATCCCGGCACCAGGGAGCAACCGGTAGCCAGTCCGACCCGGGCTTTGCGGATGGGGCGGGAACTGCGGCGGTTGCGCGATCCGGCGGCGGCGAATGGCGTTCGCATCGTGCTGCGGGAAGGTGAGTACGCATTGGTCGAACCCCTTTTGGTGCGGCCGGAGGACGGCGGTACGGCGTCGGCCCCGACTGTGTTGGCGGCGGCTCCGGGCGAACGGCCGGTGTTCAGCGGCGGGCTGGCCATCACCGGCTGGCGCAAGGCAACCGAGGCCGTGCCGGGCTTGCCCGCGGCAGCGCGCGGGATGGTGTGGGTGGCGGACGTACCGCGGCACAATGGCCGCGTGCCGGAATTCCGTCAGCTGTGGGTGGACGGACGCAAGGCGGTCCGCGCCCGCACTCCCGGTGAAGGAAACATGACGCGCCTCGCGGGTTGGAATCGCCAGGAGCGGGCCGCCTGGATTCCAGCGAACACCCCGGTTCCGCCGCGCCTGGACGGCGTGGAGATGGTGATTTTGCAGATGTGGGAAATCGCCGTGCTGCGCATCCGGACGCACGCGATCGACGGCGATCGGGCCCGCGTCACGTTTTGGGATCCCGAGAGCCGGGTTGAGTTCGAACATCCCTGGCCGCAACCGGTGATCGGCGGGGCGAACGGCAATTCCCCGTTCTTCCTGACCAACGCGATCGAGTTCCTCGATGAACCGGGCGAGTGGTATCAGGACCTGGCGTCCGGCCGGGTCTATTATTGGCCGCGCGAAGGTGAGGCACTTGACCGGGCCAAGGTCGTGGTCCCGGTGCTGG
This sequence comes from Verrucomicrobiota bacterium, assembly GCA_039797805.1. Lineage (GTDB taxonomy): Bacteria > Verrucomicrobiota > Verrucomicrobiia > Opitutales > Opitutaceae > Lacunisphaera. The sequence continues at coordinate 2,130 of JBDKHE010000467.1, read as the reverse complement.
AGACCCTCGTGCAGGTGGCGGGCACAGCTGACGGGCCCGTGCAGCACCTGAGGTTCGAAGGCATTGGTTTCGAGTACACCACCTGGCTAAGGCCTTCGCAGCTCGGACATGTCCCGTTGCAGGCGGGCTACTACATGCTCGATGCCTACGGCCTGAAACCGCCGGGCACCGCGGATTGGCGAAGCCTCGACAACCAGGCTTGGATAGGCCGACCGCCGGCGGCCGTTCAGGTGACGGGGGCGCGCCACGTTCGTTTTGATCGCTGCCGGATCGAGCATGTGGCGGCCAATGGACTTGATCTGATATCAGCGGTGCAGGACAGCGCGGTCGAAGGCACGGTCTTTCGCGACATCGGGATCAACGGCCTGATGGCCGGAGAATTCTCCTCGGCCGGACGCGAAGCGCATCTGCCCTGGAACCCGGCGGACGAGCGGTTGCATTGCGCGCGACTGCGATTCGCCAACAACCTGCTCACGGATTGCGCCAACGAGGATTGGGGCGGTGTGGCGGTGATGGCGGGCTTCGTGCGCGACACGACGATCGAGCACAACGAGATCACCAACACCTCCTACACCGGCATCAGCCTCGGCTGGGGTTGGACGCGCACGCCGAATGCGGAGCGGCGAAACCGGGTACACGCGAATCTCATCCGTCGCTTCGCCACGCGCATGACCGACACCGCCGCCATCTATACCCTCTCGGCCCAACCCGGCACGGTGGTCAGCGAGAACGTGGCCGACGACGTGACCATCAGTCCGTGGGTGCACGATCCGGAGCACTGGTTCTACTACTACGCCGACGAGGGCACGGCCTTCACGGTGTGGCGCGACAACTGGTGTCCCACCGAGCGCTTCCTGCAAAACGCCAACGGCCCGGGCAATCACTGGGAAAACAACGGACCGCAGGTGGACGCGAAGATCAAGGCTGCGGCCGGACTGGAGCCGGCGTTTCAGGATCTCCGGTAGGGGACGGGCACCTGAACTTTCGGTCCAGCGATCGACTGACCTGTCCCATCAACTTCATGGTGATGGGGAAATGATGGATTGCTGGTCCCGCTCCCTTTCCTCGGTTTGTGCGCGTGGGGCCTGCTATTTGCCGTCAATGTGCATCAGAAAGTAAGGTCCTCTGCTAGGTAGCGCCCCAGGACACTCATCGGTTTACCCGATCGTCGGCCGTGCCATAAACGCCCAACCCGCCGCCATCCCGCTTTCGGCAAAGGCGGGCAATCCCCAAAATGAAAACTCAACCCCGTTACGCGTTCGCCGTGATCGCCCTTCTGGCCTTCACCACGCTCCATGCAGCCAACCCTGTCATGGTCGTCCAAGCTATCCAGACCGAGAAGACCGACGAATACCTCGCATTGCTGGCCAAGGCCAATCTGCAGATTGAGTCCGTCACTGGGCTCAAGCAGCTCAGGCACGCCTGGACCGGAGACTTCGCCGGCCAGGATGCCCACGGCTTGGTCGTGGTGAGCATGTTCGATTCCACCGCCGCAGCCGTTGCGGCTCAGGACAAACTGATGAAGGATGCCGGCAGCGCCGCCCTCATGAAGGAATTCGCGAAGATCCGAAAGCGCGGCCCGCAATACCTGATGAAGGCGCAGCGTTGGGAAGGCCTCTATGACGGTGGCGCGGTGTTCAACACCAACGTCAATGTCACCGACGAAGCGGCCTACCTGAAGGCCCTCGATGGCCTGAAGGCGATCTTCGACGCCAACGGATTCAAAGACGCCAAACTGAATCTGCTGCGCGTGGCGGCTGGACGGGAGGATGCGACGCACATCGTCGTCATCTGCTTTCCGAACCAGATGCGGGTGGCCGAGTTGATCGATCTGATTTCCGATACCGCGGTCATGAAGGACTGGAACGCCGCCGCCGCGAAAATCCGCACGGTCGTCCACAACGGCACGTATCACGAGATTACCAAGTAAGGTCCGCGTCAGGGTAGGACCAATGCGGGGCGCCGTAACGGGCGCCCCTTTTTGTTTAGGGTCCGGCCGCTTTCGGTACTTCCAACGTCACCGGCCAGTCATCCGTGCGGAACGGGACGGCCGGCAGTCCGGCGCTGTTGACCAGATTGGGCATCGCCAGTTCGTCCCACGCAAAACGCACGGCCACGGGGTGCGGTACT